>CATZPU010000001.1 GCA_958422845.1 uncultured Lachnospiraceae bacterium
CAAAGGAAGCCCTGTATAAAAGTGAAAGGGCACAGCCGCTTAACTGGTGGGGGTTTCTGTATGAGCAGATGATATATACGAAAAAAATATGGTGGCTGCTGCAATTTGCGCTGCTCGTGGTTTTGTGGTGGATTCTGTATACATCAAAAAGCAGTCTGTACGTACAGCGCAGTATGGGGATTTTAGCGCCTGTGTTTGGCATCTTGATCCTGCCGGAGCTGTGGAAAAACAGAAGAAGCGGATCGGCAGAGATCGAGGGGACGTGCTATTATTCTTTGCGGCAGATCTATGCGGCGAGGCTGCTGCTGTTTGGAATGGCGGATATACTGCTGATTTCGGGATTTTTGACCGTGTCACTTTTAGCGGAGAGGATTACTGTGTGGGAGCTTGCGATACACTTTTTGCTTCCTTTTAATGTCACCTGCGGCATCTGTTTTGGAACGCTTTGCGGCAGGAGGTGGAGCTCAGAGTATTTTTCCGCCTGTCTGTGCCTTGTCTGGTGCTTTGTGTGGGTAAGGATCATTCTGTCGCAGGGGCTGTATGAGCAGATCGTTCCGGCAGTATGGGCAGGATGTATCATTTTGTCCGTCGTATTTCTTTGTTGGAGTGTGTACAGTATGTTGAAAAATTGCGATATTTATTGGGAGGCAGATACAGCATGGAATTGAAAATAGAGAATTTGTCAAAAAAATTTCAGGAAACAACAGCAGTGGACGGGATTTCATATACACTGCATCATGGCGTATACGGGCTGCTTGGCATCAACGGCGCGGGAAAGACGACGCTGATGCGGATGCTTTGTACGCTGATACAGCCAACAAAGGGAAAGATCACATACAACGGGAAAGATATTTTTGAGATGGACGGGGAATACAGGAAGCTGCTCGGATATCTGCCGCAGGAATTTGGATTTTATCCGGATTTTACGGTAGAGGATTATCTGATGTATATTTCGTCGATCAAAGGGCTGCGTCCGGCAGCGGCAAAAAAGCGTATAAAGGTTTTATTGCATCAGGTGGGGCTTTTTGAGGTGCGGAAACGAAAGATGAAAAAGCTTTCCGGAGGAATGAAGCGGCGGGCAGGGATCGCACAGGCGATGCTGAATGATCCGAAAATCCTTATTCTTGATGAGCCCACGGTCGGACTTGATCCGAATGAACGCATTCGTTTTCGGAATCTGATCAGCGAGCTTGCCAGAGAACGGCTCGTACTGCTGTCTACACATATCGTTTCCGATGTGGAATATATCGCGGATCAGATACTTCTGATGAAGAGCGGCAGTCTCGTCCATGCCGGAACGCCGGAAGAGATCGTGTCATCGATGGAAGCGTGCGTATGGAACTGCATCGTATCGCGCAGGGAGGTGCAGGAATATCTTCATCGCTACAAGGTGGCAAATGTAAAGCCTGTGACGGGATATGCGTCTAACGAGACATACATCAGGAGACGGCGCGGATATGCGCCGTATGAGGCAGATACGCAAGAGGAATTAGAAACGGCGCCGCATAGAATGAATGTGCAGGAACAGTTGGAAACAGTGCCGCATAGGATGGATGCGCAGAAGAACTTAGAAGATACGGCGTATAAAATGAGTGCGCGGGAAAAGCGCCATGCGGGGGATCAGGTCGTGCTGCGGATACTCTCAAAGGTAAGACCGATGCCGGAAGCAGTGGAGGCAGAGCCGACGCTGGAGGATGCATTTTTATATTATTTCGGGAATCTGCCGCAGGAAGAGGGGGAATATTATGGTCTATTATGAGATAAAAAAGGTATTTTCAAAGATGAGCAGTAAGATCGCGCTTGCCATTATTCTCGTGACAGTCGCAGTTACCTGCTGGTTTGCGACTGCGGGGGTGAGCTATATCAATGAGAAAGGAGAGGCGAAGAACGGAATCGCTGCGATCCAAAAGCTGCGTGAGAGGAGAAAAGCGTGGGCGGGACCGCTCACTGAGGAAAAAATTGCAGCGGTCATTTCCGAAGATGCCAAAATCAATGCGACTGCCGAGGCGCAGTCAAAGGATTTTAGGGAAAATGATATTGCGTACGGATGGAAGCAGGGCTTTAGTGATATTCGGCAGCTGATTATCAAGTCATACGGAGATTTTAACACGTATGATTCTCGTATTATGGAGCAGCTTTCCCCTGAAGATGCAGGAAGATTCTATGAAAATCGTCTGTTAAGTCTTGAAAAATGGCTGGAAATTGAAGCAAAAGATATGTTTACAGACAGAGAAAAGCAGTTTTTAAAGGATAAGTATAAAGCGCAGCAGACACCGTTTACATATGATTATATGGAGGGATGGGTACAGGCATTGCAGTATGCGCCGACTGTGATCATGATCACGCTGCTCGTGCTCGGATTTCTGACTGCAAATATTTTTTCGGCAGAGTTTGGGACAAAAGCAGACGCTATCTTTTTTTCTTCCTATCACGGGAGAAAAAAGGCAGTGTCAGCGAAGATAAAAGCAGGTTTCTGTATTATTACCGGAATATATTGCATAGTTATGTTTATTTATACAGCGGTAATCCTCCTCATCCTCGGAACGGACGGGGCAGACTGCCCGATTCAGGCTTCGCTTGGAGGGTGGAAGAGCTTTTATGAGCTGACAAATTTGGAGCTTTATATGCTCGTTGTGGCGGGAGGCTATATAGGCTGTCTTTTCCTGCTGCTTCTTACGATGCTTGTTTCTGCAAAGCTACGCTTAGCAGTCGTAGCCGTAATGGTTCCGTTTGCAGCGATATTTCTTCCGTCATTTTTCAATACGCCGAAGATTCTGGGGCTTCTTCCGGATCAGCTTTTGCAGATGAACATGGTTGTAAAGTATTTTCATGTGTATGAGATAGGCGGGAAGGTATGGAGCGCAGCGCAGATACTGCCCATTCTGTATGCGGCGCTGGCGGCGGTGATCGTTCCGGTGCTTTACGGCACATACCGAAGATCACAGATACGGTGAGAAAAAAATCAGGATCGCAGGAGGGATGAAAATCCCTCTTGTTTTTTGTTGATTATGTGGTATGGTTAATTATACATAAAAAGGTATAATGTCTAAAAGGAAAGAGGAGAGATTATGGAAAACAACCGGACACAGTTCAAAATGGGAGTGAAGCACGGCATTCCGATCGCACTCGGCTATCTGGCGGTTTCATTTTCGTTTGGTATTATGGCGAGAGGAGCCGGAATTGGAATTTTGCAGGCGGCTGTCATGTCGCTTACGAATGTGACGAGCGCGGGACAGTTTGCGGGGCTTGCACTGATACAAGGCGGCGCTCCGTTTATAGAGATGGCGGTCACACAGCTTATTATCAATCTGAGATACTGTCTGATGTCATGCGCACTTTCGCAGAAACTTGCGTCAGATATGCCGCTTTTTCACCGTTTTTTTATCGCATACGGGGTGACGGACGAGATTTTCGGCGTTTCGGTCTGCCGTCAGGGGACGCTGAGTCCTTTTTACAGCTACGGTCTGATCGCCGTGGCAGTACCCGGCTGGACGCTCGGTACGGTGTTGGGGGCTGTTTCGGGAAATCTGATGCCGGACCGTATTCTGAGTGCGCTTGGTGTGGCGCTGTACGGGATGTTTCTTGCGTCGGTGATACCTCCGGCAAAAGGCAACAGGGTTCTGATGGGAGTGATCCTCGTCTCGATGGCGTCAAGCTTTGTATTTACGCTCGTTCCGGTATTAAGCGGAATATCATCTGGCTTTAAAATCATTATTCTGACTGTCGTGATCGCGGGAGCGGCGGCATTCTTATTTCCGGTAAAGGAGGAAAGTCATGAATCATAATGTATATCTGTATATTCTTGTCATGGCGGGAGTGACGTATCTGATCCGTCTTTTGCCGCTGACACTGATCCGAAAAGAGATCAAAAATACGTATATCCGGTCATTTTTATATTATGTGCCGTACGTGACGCTTTCTGTCATGACGTTTCCAGCCATTTTATATGCGACAAAGTCCATATGGTCGGGAGCGGCGGCTTTGGCGGCGGCAGTTTTTTTTGCATATCGCGGCAAAAGCCTGTTTCAGGTGTCGATCGCCGCATGTGCAGTCGTATTTTTACTGGAGCTCGTGATCTGAGCACTCTTTTGTTGAAGACAAAGATATAGTAACTTAGACCTGCAAGGTTGTACGATGCAGGATGTCACGACGGAAAGATCGTTCGGACATCCGCGACAGACGGACAGAATGCAGGTCTTTTCTTTTGTTGCAATAACAGAAAAAAGCAGATATGATAATAAGTAGAGGAAAATGTGGATAAGTATTGTATTTTATGTGGAGGGAGGAAAGTTATGAACAAAAACGGTGGAAAACATGTGGATAAGTGCAAAAATATTAGATTTTTGTGTCAAAATATGTGGATAACACTGGTGATTATTCTGGTGTGGATACTGGTTGGAAATGTGGATATGTATGTGCAGGCGTCCGGTGACGCGCATGTGCGGACACGTTTACAGTACGATCGGAGGGGGGAGCAGAAGGAAAGGAAGCAGAGGGTGAATTGTATCTATATGGCGGACAATTCTGACAAATATCTGGAGAAAAGGGATATTATTATTTTGATGCAGACGGACGGCTTTGTACAAAGAAAGATTTTCATGCTGTGGCACAGTCTGTCGGCAAAAAGAATTTCCGCGGAGTTTATTACTTTGGCGGAAAAAATGGGAAGCTCTATGCAAAAAAAGGGTGGATCACAGTCAGAGGAAAGCGCTATTATCTGACTGATGCGGGAAAACGTGTCACAAATAAATGGAAGTCAGGGTATTATTTGCAGGCTAACGGCGCGGCTGCAAGAAGTAAGCAGACGCCGGACGGGACATGGGTAGGATACGACGGGAAAAAATGTGCAAAGAATGAGGTAAAGCTTGGAAAGCTGAAGCAGAGACTTGAGGGTATCGTCGGACGTTATGCGGGCTCTTGGTCTGTTTACGTCAAAAATCTCGAAACGGGGGATGTAGTCAATATCAATGAACGCTCCATGTACTCTGCAAGTACGATCAAGGCGTTTGTCATGGCTTCTGTATACAATGAGATAAGTCACGGAAGATTGAGGGAGACCGGAACGATACAGAGTCTGCTGCGTTCGATGATCACGGTGAGCAGCAATGATGCGTATAATTCGCTTGTGAGGTATCAGGGTTCCTCTTTTGTGTCGGGAGCCGCCGTTGTGAACCGTTATCTTAGAGCGAATGGTTATGATAAAACAGGATGTCACCATACGCTGCATCCGTCATCATCTGCAAGTATCGGGGACGGTGGGCGCAATATAACGTCGGCAAAGGACTGCGGCGTTTTGTTGGAGCGTATTTACAAAGGCAGGTGTGTTTCAAAAAAGTATTCCGGAAAGATGCTCGCATTTTTGAAACAGCAGCAGAGAAAATGGAAGATTCCTGCCGGACTGCCATCAGGCGTTGCGTCTGCAAATAAGACGGGGAAGGCGCGGCGATCTCAGGAATAAAGAACGTATCGAGAATTGTGTATGATTATCTGAATTAACGAAAATTGTCTGACAGAAAAGGAGCGTTTGTTGGACAGATTTGATTGACGAGGTGAAACGACGATGAAATTTTTTCATATTTCAGACTTGCATATCGGAAAACGGGTAAATGGTTTTTCTATGCTGGAGGATCAAAAGTATATTTTAGGCAGTATTTTAAAGCTTGTGCGGGAGCACCGGCCGGACGGAGTCTGGATCGCGGGAGATCTGTATGATAAGTCCATGCCGTCGGCGGAGGCTGTGGAGACGGCGGACTGGTTTTTGTCGCAGCTTGCCGCACAGAAGGTTCCGGTGTGGGTGATCAGCGGCAATCATGATTCTGCAGAGCGTGTGGCATACGCGGGAAAAATGCTGGAGCAGGCGGGCGTATACGTGTCGCGCATATTTGACGGAAAGATGCAGGGATACTGTGTGCAGAAAAAGAAGGACGGTAAAGTTTCCGTTGCGCCGATGCAGCCGGCTTCCGAAATGTCCATATTGAAAGTGAATGAAGCGGAGCGGAAAGATACAGTGTTGAAAGAAGAAAAAATCTATATCTGGCTGCTTCCATATCTGCGTCCCGCGCAGGTGCGGCGTTTCTTTCCGCAGCGGCAGATCGAGACGACGCAGCAGGCTGTTCAGGCTGTGTTGGAATCATCAGAAATTCCTCAGGATGGAACCAATGTGCTGCTGATGCACCAGTTTCTTGCCGGAGCAGACGTCTGTGATTCGGAGGAGCTGTCCGTCGGCGGTCTTGATCAGGTGAACGCATCTACGGTCGATGCTTTTGATTATGTGGCTCTGGGGCACCTGCACCGCCCTCAGAACGTAGGGCGGGAAAGCGTGCGCTACTGCGGATCGCCGCTTAAGTATTCTTTTTCAGAAGCGGGACATAAAAAATCTGTGACGGTCGTGGAGATCATGCCGCAGGAAAAAGCATCGGCAGAGTCTGTCGGAGGGGTTTCTATCTGTACATTGCCGCTCGTACCGAGACTTGATATGAGGGAGATCAGAGGACCGTTCGAGACGATTATGAAAAAAGAAATATACGCTTTGGAAAACAGGGAGGATTATCTGCATATCACGCTTACCGATCAGGAGGGGATTCTCGATGCGATCGGCAAGCTGCGGGAGGTATATCCGAATATCATGAAGCTTGATTTTGCACAGAAGGATACGCCATATACAATAGAAGAAACGGAAATTCTTGTAGAGGAAAAAACACCGCAGGAATTGTTCGAGGAATTTTTTGAAAGACAGAATGGCAGAAAAATGAGCGAAGAACAGCGCAGAGTGGCTTTTGATGCCTTTGAGAAAGCGGCTGAAAAACGCTGATGCAGCAAAGGGGCGTTGGAGAAAGGGGATAACGACAATATGAGACCGGAAAAACTTACGATGTGCGCGTTTGGCCCGTATGCGGGCTGTGTGACAGTGCCGTTTTCTGAGTTTGGCGATCATGGGCTGTACCTGATCACGGGAGATACGGGCGCAGGAAAGACGACAATATTTGACGGAATAGTATTTGCACTTTACGGAGAGGCGAGCGGAGATGTGCGAAAAGCAGAGATGCTTCGGTCGGATTTTGCCGCGCCGACAGAGAAGACGTATGTGGAGCTTACGTTTTGGTGCGGCGGAAAACTATATACAGTTATGCGCAATCCGGCGTATATGCGTCCGAAGGCGCGGGGCGAAGGAATGACGAATGAAGCGGCAGGAGCAACGCTTTTCTATCCGGACGGGAGAGTTGTTTCCGGAAGCAAACCGACAACGAAAGCGGTGGAGGAGCTGTTGGGACTGGATCGCGATCAGTTTGTCCAGATCGCGATGATCGCGCAGGGAGATTTTTTGAAGCTGCTTCTTGCGGGGACAGAGGAGAGGGGAAAAATCTTTCGGAAAATTTTTAATACAGGGCTTTATGTCAATTTTCAAAAGGAGCTGAAGCAGCGTCTGCTGGAGACGAAAAAATCATATGACGAAGAAAAGCGCAGCGTCAGTCAGTATGCGAAGGGCATACTGTATCCGTCGGAGGAAGCAGCCGTATATGCAGTCGGACGGCTCAGGGAACTGACAGGGGAGAAAACATCGTACCATATACAGGATCTGCTGGCTGCACTGGATGAACTGATCGGGATCGAGAGCAGACTGGAGGCAGAGGACGATACGTGCCGCAGGAGACTGGAAGCCGAGCTTTCACAGGTGCAGGAGAAGCTTGGCAGGCAGCAGGTCATAGACAGGACAAAGGAAGAAGTGCGGCAAAAGGAAGCAAGGATACAAAGCCTTATGCAGGCAGGCGGCGAATGGCAGCTTCGGTATGACGAGGCAGTAAGGCGGCAGCCGGAAGCGGAACAGGCAGGCGACCGGCTTGTGATCCTCGAAGCACAGATGAAGCAGTATGAAAAAATAGAGATTCTGGATCAGAATATCCGAAAATTGAACCAGATGTTTCAGGAGATCGAGAGAGTACTTCGGCAGGCGGAGGAAAGAAGCGGAAAATTAAAGGCGCAGATCGAAGCGGGAAAGAAAAGACAAAATGAAATAGGACATCCAGAGCATGAACTAAGGCTGCTTGCCGCATCACAGGATGGGCTGCAAAAGAAGAAGGAAGAGCTTAAGCGGTCTGAAAATTTGTACAGAGAGCTGAAGCAGCAGGAAAAAGCGCTTCGTCAGGAAGAGGAACGGTATCTGGCGCTTCAAAGGCACAGCATGGAGCTTGGCAGAGCGTACATAGAGATGGAGACCTTGTTTTTGAACAGTCAGGCAGGAATACTGGCGCAGAGATTAAAACAGGGAATGCCGTGTCCGGTGTGCGGCTCGAAGGAACATCCGATGCCGGCGCAAAGCAGCGGCGAAAGTCCGTCTGAGGAGGCGCTGCGCAGGATGGAGAAGCAAAAGGAGGAGGCGCACGCACAGGCATCTGCGGCAGCGCAGCGCACCGCTCAAAGAAGAGGGCAATACGAGCAGAACAAAAAGTATTTTGAAACATGGCTTGCGCAGGAACAGACACAGGAGAGCATCGAAGATTATTTTGCAAAACGCCGCAATATACTGGTGCAGGAAGAACGGGAGGCTGAGGAAAAGAAAAGATTGCTGAATCAGTTACTTTGGGAAAAGACGGAATGGGAAAAACGGCTTCCGGCGATGGAAGAAGAACAGGCGGTTCTTGCTGAGAAAAAGGCAGATCTGGAACAGAGGCGGGCGGCAGGGCTGGCACGGCAGGAAGAATTTGCGAAGCAGAGAACAGAGCTTTTGGAAGAACTTCCGTTTACAGACCGTACGCAGGCAGCACAGCAGATGGAGAAGCTGCGCGCAGTCAAGCAGGAAATTGAGACAGCGATACAAAAGTCAGGCGAACAGTTGGAGAAAACCAAAACAGAAAAGATTTCCGAGCAGAAAGCGTTGGAAGCGCTGCAAAAGCAGCTTGCGCAGACGGAGCATTTCGATACGGAAGCGCTCACAGAGGGCGGCAAACGGCTGCAGCGTGAGAAAGAGGAGCTTGAGCTGCGCCGGAAGGAGCGGTACGTGCGGCTTGAGACAAACAGAACGATCCGGAGAAGCCTGCAAAAAGGCAGCGAGTGTCTTGTACAAAGCGAAAAAACATATGAGCTTCTGGAGACTCTTTCCAATACTGCTAACGGAGAGCTCAAAGGAAAGCAGAAGCTTGCTTTTGAGCAGTACATACAGACTGTGTTTTTCGGAAAAATTATTCGGGAAGCGAACAAGCGTTTTTCTGTTATGACAGACGGCCGGTATCTTCTGCGGCGCAGGGAGGAAGCAGGGAATCTGCGCAGCCAGACGGGACTGGAGCTGAATGTTTTTGATCATTATACGGGGCGGCTGCGAAGTGTGCAGAGTCTTTCCGGCGGAGAAGCATTCAAAGCGTCTCTGTCTCTGGCGCTTGGTTTGGCGGATGTCGTTCAGCAGCATGCGGGCGGCATCGCTCTGGACGCAGTATTTATTGACGAGGGATTCGGCTCTCTTGACCGTGAATCGCTCAATCAGGCGATACGCATACTGACTGATCTGGCAGGAAGCAGCAGGCTTGCCGGAATTATTTCACACGTAGAGGAGCTTAAGGAGCGGATCGACAGAAAGATCGTTGTAAAAAAAGATATGACAGGCAGCAGTCTGGAGATAGTCAGGTAATATGGTATGTTCATGAGCGCTGCAAAATACTGATTCCGAAAAAATAAAAAATTGATTTTGAACAGATGCTGCGCGTGGCTAAAAAGATGCGAAGCAGCAAAAAAGTGTGCTCTATGAGAATCTTGCGAAAACAGGAGAACATGCAGAGCACACTTTTTTTATGTCATAATTTCCAAATTCCTCGCATATAATATTCTGAACAGAAAAGGATGTGGGGAAGGTATGCCGGAATACAGACGGTTTATTGCTTATTTTTATGAGTACATAAATGGAAAAAAACAAAAAAATGTGGGATTTGCAAAAGTGGAACTGAGAAGCGGAATGTGGCGGATATTGTTTCGGCTAATGGCTGATGTGACGCCTCAGCCGCCGGTTCAGGTATACGGTTTTGTGCGCGAGAGCGGCTATTTGCTCGGAGTTCCGATGGGAACAATGCGCCCCGGTCGGGAAATGGCAGAAGAATGGGCTTACCGCGCCGGGGTTCCGCTTGCAAAAAAATATCGGCTTGAGGATTTGTCGGGCATCTGGATCCAGAGTGGTGAGGGCAGATGTTTTCTGACCGTGTGGGACGATGAGCCGATTGAAGCGCAGCGCTTAGTGATGGATATTCCAGAAACGGCGCAGCCGCAGGAAGCGAACAGCAAATCAGAGGAGACACTGATAAAGGGTAAAGCGGATAGTGAATCAGAGGAGATACTGATAGAGGAGAAAGCGAACAGTGAATCGAAGGAGATACTGATAGAGGGGAAAGCGGACAGTGAATCGAAGGAGATACTGATAGAGGGGAAAGCGGACAGTGAATCAGAGGAGATGCCGATAAGGGAGGCGAACAGTGAATCAGAAGAGATGTCGATAAGGGAGGCGGCAAGTGCATTGGAAGAGATACAGCCGCAGGAACCGAGGATCAGATCGGAAGAGCCGGAAGGATTTGGCAGTACGAAAGGATCAGAGCCGCAGAATATACCGGATACACAAGGCATAGCAGAAGATCAGGGCATGCCAGAACTGCAGGGCAAAGCAGAGAAACAGGATATGCCAGAGCTGCAAGATGAAGCAGAAAAACAGGATATGCCAGATTTGCAGGGCGAAGCAGAGAAACAGGATATGCCAGAGCTGCAAGACGAAGCAGAGAAACAGGGTATGCCAGATACACAAGACATGCCAAATTCATATAACGAAGCGGAAGCGTCGGAAAAAATATCGCAGCAGGCAGCTGCAATGAAATATGAAAAATGCTGTGATGAGGATGTGGTTTGGGAGCTGCTTCAAAAACGGCAGCCGTTTTTGGCAGCGCAAAATTCAGATTTTGCGCGCTGTGTGAGAATTATGCCGTGCGATGTTGTGCGCTTACAGCAGGAAGGGTATCAGGCAGGGCGCAGCAGCTTTTTGCAGCATGCGTTTTATCAGTACCGCCATCTTCTGCTTGCGGTAACGCCGGAGGGGGAGTATGTGCTGGGTGTTCCGGGGCTTCAGAATCCGCAGGAGCAGTACATGGCGGAAATGTTCGGCTATCGGGATTTCCGACTGCCGCGTGTCTGCGGCTGCGGCAGGATTTTCGGCTACTGGTGCCGGAGCCTTTGCAGGGAGTAGGGAGCTGTTCCTTTCAAACTCCGCGCAGCGCAGCGTTTGGGATTTCTGTCTGTACTATTTCAAGAAAATGCTGTAGTTCCTGAGCAGAAAACGGGGCAAACGGGTGATCTGCCTGAAGCACTTCGGGACAATCGCGGAAATTTTGAAGGTAGTAATTCTGACAGCCGCAGATCATGTCCCGAATTTCGAGAAAGTCAGAATCGTCGTGAAGTCCTTTTACGGCTGTGGTTCGGAATTCATACGGAATCGCACAGTTTTTTAACAGTTCGACAGAGCGTTTTATTTTTTCAAGGAGGTCTGCGGCTCTATGCTCGGACAGTCCGCAGACCTTTGCATAGTGTGCAGGTCCGGCTTTTATGTCCATAGCCACATAATCCAGTCTGTTGTCACGAAGCAGTGATTCCAGCATATCGGGATCAGTGCCGTTTGTGTCGAGCTTTACGAGGTATCCGGCATCACGGATATCAGACAGAAGTTCGGGCAGTTCCGGGTGAAGTGTCGGTTCGCCGCCTGTGACACAGACGCCTTCGAGGATTCCGGCACGCTTTTTCAGAAAGCGCAGAAACTCTTCGCGGCTGATTTCCGGCAGCCCTTCGGGAGCCAGAACAAGAGAGCTGTTCTGACAAAACGGACAGCGTAGATTGCAGCCTCCGAGAAATACGATTGCGGCTACGTATCCGGGGTAATCGAGAAGCGTTAATTTCTGAAGTCCAAGGATTTTCATGGTAATTTCCTTCTTTCTGTTTATAAGAAAAAACTGATCTGTTTAGGCGAAAAATAATTGTCCTGAAAATGATTATACCTCTGTGTATCAAGCAAGGCAAGTTGCTGTTTGATAGGGAGAAACGCGCTGCTACTGTGAACGGAGCGAATAGTAACCGGACAGCTTTTCTAATGTCTCCGGCGTATCTGCATCGATCAGCTCCGATGCATCTGCACAGGGGACAAGGCGCACCATTTCAGGATGACGGCGTATGACAACATTTCCGCCGCAGTCTTCGGGAAGATTCAGAAGCTCCGGAAAAAGGGAAGCCGGAAACAGCACGGGGCTTCCCAATCTGCCTTCATACGACAGTCGGTAAATAAAGCGTTGATCTTTGATAAAAGCAAGGATCAGCGCTTTTATACTGTGTGCGGTCAGAAGCGGCTGATCGCCCTGAAGAAAGATGCAGGCATCGGCAAAAATCAAATGATTCAGTCCGATACGTATGGTGTCGTTTAAATGCGGAAGATCATGGAAGATGCAGGGAACCCCCTGTGCCAGACACAGCTTTTGTACGTGCACCGAACGGGTGACTGCGACGGCAGATACGAGAAAAGCGTCGTCTTTCAGTGCGGCAATGGTATCGAGCGCACACCGGATCAGAGGTTTTCCATGAAAATCGGCGAGAAGCTTGTTAGAGCCGAACCGTTTGCTTTTACCGGAAGCCTTTAAGACGATTCCGATCTTAGGGGGCGTTCCTGAGGCGGAGCCCGTGCAAAATACAAGGACGTCGGGACGGTTTTTCAGTTTTTCTAAAAAAGGAAGCTTTTGATCGCGCAGGACGGCGAGCACGCGTTTTTTTTCAAACAGCGTCCAGAGCGCGTCAGTAAATTGCGGGCAGCTTTCTTCCAGAAAACCGATCTCATCGATACAGACAAAATCTCCCGAAGCGTGCAGCGCATGGGAAACGGCATCTATTCCGACGGTCAGAAAGCCGTCTGTGACAGGCTGCATAGAGCCGTTTTGCGGTATGCCGATCACTGTCTCATTTCCTGTGGTATGGTCCGTGAGGCGGATGCAGGAGGGCATCGTCTTGTAAGAAGCGTTTCCTGACGTATTACTGCGGACGGCGTATGTCGTAAAACCTGGCAGATCGTTCGGGCAGATGGCGGCGCTTTTGCAGAATTCTTTGCCGTACAGGGCGAGGAGATTCTTAAGCAGCGTAGTCTTGCCGCTGCCGCGTTCACCGGTCAGGATCAGGTGGCGTTTGCCGCTGCTGCGGAAAATATTCATCAAAGATTCTGCTGCCGGCTGTGCAGCATGCAAAACGGTACTGTTCATATCGGTGTATTAACTCCTTTGCTTCAGCGGTCAGACGGCTTCCGCCGCCTCCTTTTCCGCCTGTTTTTCGTTCGATCAGGGTGCAGCCGAGCGCGTTCTCGGCTCTTCGGACGATCTTCAGCGCTTTCGTATACGCCATTTCCATGTGGATCGCAGCCTGACGAAGGGAACCGCTTGCGTCTACTTCTGTCAGCAGGCGGTAAGGTCCCTCGCCGAAGAAACGCTGTCCGTCGTCATCACAGAGAAATACATGGATCATTGGTTTCATAAATTACTCCGATCACATTTTTGAGCCATATCACCCAAAAGGTATAAAGCTGATTTACGGGTTGCATTTGTCGTCATAAGGCTATGTTTAGCCGTCAGAGGCGGGCAGCAGAAAACAATGCCCGTGATGGCGGAACACCTTCACCGAACCATATACGCAGGAGAGCGTTTCAGAGAGCACGGCTTCCGAATCTGTCTGCGGGTGAAGAATACCGCAAAGCTTTCCGTCTTTCATAACAAGAAGCTGATCGCAGTAGTCAAGCGCTATGCTAAGGTCGTGCAGTATCAGCAGTCCTGTCTTTTTTTTATCATACACGATCTGACGGATGGTATGCAGCATTTTGTGGCGGTTCGGATAATCAAGCGCGCTGTCCGGCTCGTCAAAGAGCAAAAGCTGCGTTTTTTGTACGAGGGCACGCGCCAGAATACAGAGCTGTTTTTGTCCTTCGCTGAGCGTCTGAAAATTTTTTGACGCATAGTCCTGCATTCCGACCGCCGCAAGCGCGGTGCGGGCGTCGGCGGTATGCTTTTTCCCCGGCGAAGCGAGCAGCGGCAAAAAAGGCTGAAATCCCATCAGAACGACGTCCAGAACGGTGAGAGGTATGTGGATGCCGCTTCTTTGCGGGATATAGCTGATATGGCGCGCAATTTCGCGGGCAGAGCAGCGGTCGGTGTCAATGGAGCCGTCAGAAGTCAGGACTGCTTTTTCGCTGTGAGGGATCAGGCGGCAAAGTCCTTTTAGCAGTGTCGTCTTGCCGCAGCCGTTCGGACCGATAAGCGCAGTCAGTGTACCGGACGGTATAGAAAAGGAAATATTCCTGACGATCATATCGCGGCCGTATCCGGCAGAAAAATCAGTCACATCTAATCCCATGTCCGTTCCCCCTTCCATATCAGCCACAATAAAAACGGCGCGCCGAGAATGGACGTTAAAATGCTCACAGGCATTTCGCCGGATGCGGCGCTGCGGGCTGCAATGTCGGCTGCAAGCAGCAAAGCGCCTCCTAATATTCCGGAGAGCAGAAACGTTGAAAGCCGATAATCTTTTGTGAGCCGACGGGCGGCATGCGGCGCGAGCAGCCCCGCGAAGCTGATCAGCCCCGTGACGCTTACGATAGACGCTACGATGAGCGTCGCGGCAGTCAGAATGAGAAGCCGTAGCATCGTTACCGGAGTTCCAAGCATCCGCGCTTCATCTTCGTCCAACGTAAGAAAAAGTATCTGACGGTAAAAAACGGCGAGCGCAGTCACACCCAGAAGAACGATCATGCAGGGAAGCGGCAGGCGGGAGGCAGTGACGCTCCCAAGACTTCCCATGGTCCAGTATTCGATAGAAGCAAGCTCCCGTTCCGGATCGGCTGTGAACTTGAGCGCCATCAGCACTGCCTGCGCCAGAGCATTGACTGCGATTCCGGAGAGTACGAGCGAGGAAAGATCTTTCTGACCGGACAGGCGGGAAAGTGTGAGCGACAAAAATACGGCGGCAAGTCCTCCGGCAAACGCAGACGCGGTGATACCGGACGACGAGGCGTGAAAAAATAAAATAGCTGCCGCAGCTCCCGTACTCGCACCGGACGAGACGCCGATAATATCAGGAGAGGCCAGAGGATTTTTGAAGATCATCTGGTAGATCATTCCTGCGGCGCCCAGTCCGAATCCTGCGGTAAGCGCCATTACGGTGCGGGGAAGGCGCAGCGTCCGAAAAACATTGACGGCGGAGGCATCACCGTCAAGCAGCGCCTGAAGCGTCAGCGGATAACGCCCGACGCACAGGGAAATCCAAAAGACAGCTCCTGTAAAAACAAGAGCTGTCAGGATCAATAACGTTTTTTTGGAAGTGTTCTTTTGTAGTACAGAATGGTTGTGCAAAATAATCCCTCTAACATATTATTTAATCAAAGACAGATCAGGCGTAAAGTCATAGAACGTTTCGTAGAAGTTTGTTACCTCTGCCTCAAAGGTCTCCGGCGCATATTCCTGCGGATGGAGCATGGAAGCTGCCCACAGGGAGCCGAGCACGCAACCTGTGACAGGGGAATCCCATGCTTCAAAAGCGTTCGGGAACTGGTATACCGCACCGTTTGCCACAGCGTTTACGGAGGAAAGATTTTCATCATTAAGGACGTCCTCGGCGGTATACTCTGCTTCCGCTGCGATCAGGATGACGTCGGGATTCCATGCGAGAAGCTGTTCGTAAGAAATATCTGTCCAGGAAGCGTCTGTGATCTCGGCTGCGGCATTCGTTCCGCCTGCATTTTCGATCAGGCTGTTCTGGTACATGCTGCTTCCTGCCACAGTGAGTACGGAGCCTGTTCCGGCAAGATAGACGGACGGCTTTTCCACCTCTGCAAGAGCGCTGTTAAGCTCCTCTTTTTTCTCCACATAATATGCCTCAAGCAGATCGGCTTTCTCCTGCGTGTTCGTTGCCGCGCCGAGGAGAAGCAGCGATTCCGCAAGCTTTTCATCATCTTCCGGATTGACAGCGATAACAGTAAGACCAAGCTCTTCCATGGCAGGAATGCTGTCCTTTAATTTGGCAGGGATGATCACGAGGTCAGGATCGAGTGCAGCGCAGCCTTCAAGGTCAAATTCTTTTGCCGTACCGACGCTTGGCAGATCTAAAAGCTGCGGTGCGGCAAGAGAGTAGATCGGGCGTGTGTCTGCCTTTGCTTCGATGCCGACGAGCTGATCCTCAAGTCCGAGTGCGACGAGGAGGCTTGTGGAAATATAGTATCCGCTGACGAGTGACTGCGGCTCGCTTTCAATCGTCACCTCACGTCCAAGCTGGTCTGTGACAGTAAATGGGTACGTTACTTCTTCTGCTGAAACAGCGATCGGGCAAAGAGCCAGTGATGCGGCAAGCGTTCCGGCAGTAATGGTTGAAAATAATCTGTTCATGTTCTGCTCCTCTCTTTACTGCGGCAGACGTCTGGCAGTCTGCTTTTGCAGATAACGTTATATTTTTGAAACTATAATGCTTATTATAGCAGACAGTTGGACTTTTTGCAATCTTTTGATATACTGAAAATAGGAAAGGTGATACACCTGTACCACAATGCAGTACACAGGATCAGGGAGGAAAAGTATGTTTACCTGTAAAGAATACAGAAAAGCAGCGACGCTGGAAGAAGCGTGGCAGATGAATCAGAAGCGCAGCAATCTGCTGATCGGCGGGATGCTGTGGGTAAAGATGGGACAGAGGAACGCAGGCACAGTCATCGACCTGTCAGAGCTTGGTCTCGATCAGATAGAGGAGACTACGGAGGAATTTCGGATCGGCTGTATGACGACGCTACGTCAGCTTGAAGAGCACGAGGGGCTGAATGCGTACACAAACGGCGCGATCCGCGAATCTGTGCGTCATATTGTGGGCGTTCAGTTCAGAAATTCGGCAACGGTAGGAGGAAGCATTTTCGGACGTTTTGGATTTTCAGACGTACTGACCATGATGCTTGCAATGGACAGTTATGTGGAGCTTTATAAGGGCGGCATTCTTCCGATGAGTGAGTTTGTAGATCTCAAAAGAGACAGGGATATTCTCGTGCGGGTTATTATAAAGAAAAAAGAAGGAAGATTTGCATATCAGTCGATGCGCAATGCAAAGACAGATTTTCCGGTGCTTGCTGTTGCGGCAGCCCATATGGACGGAAAACTTTATCTGAGTATAGGAGCAAGACCGATGCGGGCAGTACGTTTGGACATCGATGCGCAGAGTCCTGTATGGGGCAAAGCGACAAAGGCATCCGGTCAGGATATTGAGGATGCGGCAATGGGAGCAGATTCTGTGCGGATTTCACCGGAGGACGCGAAGCGGATCGGCGAATATGCGGCTGCGAACGTAACCGTCGGCAGCAATCTGCGCGGAAGCGCTTCATACCGCAGGGAACTGATAAAAACGCTTGTAAAGCGCGCCTGCCTTTCCTTGTAGAGAAAGGTTCGGTGTACATAGCGCGCTGAAGCTTCGGCGCGGTTTACAGAATAGATATGAAAGTTTAAAGATATCTGGGAGAAAAGATACAGGAGGAAATTATGCTTCTTTCACTTACATTAAACGGAAAAAAAATACAGGCAGATATTGCGCCTGATACGCTTCTGATCGATTTTGTCAGGGCGCAGGGCTGTCTCAGCGTAAAGAGAGGCTGTGAGACATCGAACTGCGGACTTTGCACCGTATTTCTCGATGAAAAGCCGGTGCTTTCCTGCTCTTTACTGGCGGCGCGCGCTGACGGACATAGCGTGACGACGCTGGAAGGACTGCAGGAGGAGGCGAGAGAGTTTGGAGAGTTTATTGCGGATCAGGGCGCAGAGCAGTGCGGCTTCTGCAATCCGGGATTTGTGATGAATGCGCTTGCTCTTTTCAGGGAAAATCCGGACCCGAATGAGGAGGAGATCAAAGAGTACCTTGCAGGAAATCTCTGCCGCTGCTCAGGATATGAGGGACAGCTTCGCGGAATACAGAACTTTCTTGCATGGAAAAAGAAAGGGGGAGCGTCATGAGAACAGTAAATCAGCCGATCCGCAAAAAAGATGCGATGCAGCTTTTGACAGGACAGCCGGTATACGTAAACGATCTTGCGCCGGAGGGCTGTCTGATCGTAAAGCTTCTGCGTTCTCCGCATCCGAATGCGATGATCGAGGAGATCAATACGGAGGCTGCAAAGAAGGTGCCGGGAATCGAGGCGGTATTTACGTGGGAAGATGTGCCGCAGGAGGGACCGCGTTTTACACTGGCAGGGCAGACGTATCCGGAACCGAGTCCGCAGGACCGTCTCGTGCTTGACCGTCATGTCAGATTTATCGGAGATCCGGTGGCGATCGTGGCAGGTAAGGATGAGAAATGCGTAGACCGCGCGCTGCGGATGATCAAGGTAAAATATCAGGTGCTCGATGCAGTGCTTGATTTCAGAACTGCGCTTGATAATCCGGTACTGGTTCATCCGGAAGAAACCTGGGAATCTCTCTTTCCGGTGGGTGCAGATAATAAGCGAAACCTCTGCGCGCATGAGGAAAGCAGCGACGGAGATGTAGAGGCGGTACTGGCAGACTGTGATGTGGTGCTTGAGCGAACGTACCACACGAAGGCAAATCAGCAGACAATGATGGAGACGTTCCGCACTTTCTGTACGATCGACACGTACGGGAGACTGCATATTGTAAGCTCTACGCAGATCGTTTTTCACTGCCGCCGTATCGTGGCAAAGGCGCTCGGTATCCCGAAGTCGATGGTGCGTGTGGAAAAGACGCGTATCGGCGGCGGTTTCGGTGCAAAACAGACTGCCGTGATCGAAATCTATCCGGCGTTTGTGACATGGAAGACGAAAAAACCGTGTAAACTGGTCTATACCCGAAAAGAAACGCAGACGGCGTCCTCTCCGCGTCATGAGATGGAGCTGCGCGTGCGTCTTGGAGCCATGAAAGACGGACATATCCGTGCGATTGACATGTATACACTTTCAAATACAGGCGCATATGGGGAACACGGTCCGACAACGGTGGGGCTTACCGGACATAAGGCTATTCCGATGTACGGAAAGACAGAGGCGTACCGCTTTTCTTGCGATGTAGTATACACGAATGAGATGTCGGCAGGCGCATACCGCGGATATGGCGCAACACAGGGATTATTTGCGGTAGAAACGACGGTCAATGAGCTTGCAGAGATCATTCATATGGACCCGATCGCTTTGCGGGAAAAGAATATCGTGCGTGAAGGCGACGTAATGCCGGCGTATTTTGGCGAGGTAAATACAAGCTGCGCGCTTGACCGCTGTATCGCGCGCGTGCGGGAAATGATAGGCTGGGACGAGAAGTATCCGTGCCGCGACATGGGAAATGGAAAAGTACGCGGCGTCGGTATCGGACTGGCATTGCAGGGCTCCGGTATTTCAGGAGTAGACGTCGGATCGGCTGCGCTCAAAGTCGACGACGAAGGATATTATACGCTTCGGATCGGCGCGGCGGATATGGGAACGGGCTGCGATACGATCCTTGCGCAGATCGCTGCGGAGGTTCTGGAGTGCGGAATTGACGATATAGCGGTATTCGGAGCAGATACGGACGCTTCACCGTATGATTCCGGTTCTTATGCGTCCAGTACGACGTATGTGACGGGAAAAGCAGTCGAACGGGCGGCGCTTGAGCTGAGAGAGAAGATCTGTACGCTCGGAGCGAAAATACTCGGCTGTGACCGTGAAGCAGTGATTTTTGACGGCGAGTACGTGATCTGTGAAGAAAGTGGAAAAAGAGTCAGCCGCAGGGAGATCACAGAAGCTGCCCAGTGCGGAAATACGCTTGCACTGGAAGCCGTATGCTCCCATTCTTCCCCGACATCTCCGCCTCCGTTCATGGCAGGCGCGGCAGAAGTGGAGGTCGACCTTGAGACAGGCGCGGCGGAGGTGATCCAGTTCGCCGCGGCAGTAGACTGCGGTACTCCGGTCAACCCGAATCTTGCCAGAGTGCAGGCAGAGGGCGGTATTTTGCAGGGAATTGGCATGACGCTTATGGAGGATATTACATACAAGAACGGCCGTATGCTTGAAAATTCTCTGATGCAGTACAAGATTCCGACGCGTCAGGATATCGGACATATCCGTGTGGAATTTGAGAGCAGCTACGAGGAGCAGGGGCCGTTCGGTGCAAAATCTATCGGAGAGGTCGTAATAAATACGCCGCTTCCGGCGGTCACGGCAGCGATCCGAAACGCGACAGGACTTTGGTTTAGAGAACTGCCGATCACGCCGGAGAAGATATTGATGGGACGGCTGGAACAGCAGTCCGCATCAGAGCAGCAGAAATAAAAGGCGTATAGATAGAGGCGTGCGCCTTAGAAAAAGATGATGAATGAAGAGGAATAACGGAGGAAACGATATGTTAGAAGTCGGAACGAAAGCGCCGGAGTTTACACTGCCGGATCAGAACGGAGAAATGCATACATTAAGCGATTACAGAGGAAAAAAGGTACTCCTGTATTTTTATCCGAAGGACAATACGCCGGGCTGTACCAAGCAGGCGTGCGGCTACTCAGAGAGACTGCCGCAGTTTCAGGAAAAGGGGGCTGTGATCCTTGGCGTCAGCAAAGATTCCGTAGCTTCTCATAAGAGGTTTGAAGAGAAACAGAATCTAACAATTACGCTTCTGTCTGATACGGAGCGTACAGTGATCGAAGCGTATGACGTCTGGAAGGAAAAGAAGAACTATGGGAAGGTTTCCATGGGCGTAGTCAGAACGACGTATCTGATCGACGAGGAAGGAATCATTGTCAGAGCAAATGATAAAGTAAAGGCAGCCGACGATCCGGAAAAGATGCTTGGTGAGCTGTCATGAAAATCATACTTTCTCCGGCAAAGAAGATGAATACAGATACGGACAGCCTGCCGATCGGCGGGCTGCCCGCCTTTTTGGAAAAAACAGAAACGATCCTGCGATGGCTGAAAAACCGGACGGATCAGGAGCTGCAAACACTCTGGAAATGCAACGACAAGATCGCGGCAGAAAATCTTGAACGGCTGAGACATATGGATCTGGAACATAATCTGACTCCGGCGATCCTCTCTTACGAGGGGATCGCTTATCAGTATATGGCGCCGGCCGTGTTTGAAACGGAGCAGCTTGCGTATATTCAGAAGCATCTGCGGATTCTGTCTGCTTTTTACGGCGTCCTAAATCCTATGGACGGAGTTACGCCGTACCGTCTGGAAATGCAGGCAAAAGCCACTATCGCAGATACAAAGAACCTGTATGAATTCTGGGGGCGCAGTCTGTACGATGCAGTTCGTGATGAGAGCGGCATCATCGTAAATCTTGCGTCAAAAGAATATGCAAAGTGCATCGAGAAATATCTGACAGAGGACGACCTCTTTTTAAACATAACATTTTGTGAAGAAGTTCGCGGCAAACTCGTCACAAAAGGAACGTACGCCAAGATGACGCGCGGTGAGATGGTGCGCTATATGGCGGAGAATCGCATAGAGCAGCCGGAGGAGATACGGAAATTTGACCGTCTGGGCTATCGGTTCAGGGAGGATCTGTCCGGAGAGACGGAGTATGTGTTTGAGCGGGTGGAGTGAGAAGCTTTTACAGCAAAAAGAATTTACGGAGGAAAATGATAGAAGTACTTGGATTGCAGAGGGATTGACTGGATATATCGTTTGCACTGAGGACAAAAATCAGAGAGAGGGGCAGGCAAATGAAAGTTTGGATAGCCGGAATTGTTGCTCTGGCATGTTTTATCATCGTACTATTGATTCGGGCAGCGCTGTGTAAATGGAAAGGCAGAAAACTTACTTCAAAAAGTGTGTCCGCATCGGCCACAGACCAGGAATATTACTGTAGGCGTCTTGCAAAAATGATCAGCTGCAGAACTGTTTCTGTAAAGGACGCGTTTGAGCCGGAGGAATTTTATAAGCTGCGGTCAGTATTGCAGGAATTATTTCCACTGGTAACAGAAAAAGCTGAGATACGATATTTTGGCGAGGACTGTTACTGCTATAAATTATCCGGAAAAAATACGGAAAGAAATGTAATGCTCATGTCGCATCATGACGTAGCTGCTGTAGAAGGGGAGTGGAAATATCCGCCGTTTTCCGGCAGCATTGCAGAGGGATGCGTCTGGGGCAGGGGAACGGTCGATACGAAGACGGCGCGCCGCTTGCTTTAAAATGGTTTGAAGAGCAGAAGATTTCCTTTGAATGGATTCTGGACGAGGGAGGCGCCGTGATCGATGCGCCGATGAGCGGTATCAAGTGTAAATGCGCTATGCTGGCTGTCCATGAAAAAGGACGTTATACGGTTCGGATCAAAGCGCCAAAGAGCGCAGGGCACGGAAGTCTTTCCGGTCAGAGTAAGACGCCTGCTGTACGAATGGCAGGGCTGATCACCGGAATAGAAGAAAAACACCCGTTTTCAAGAAAGCTGCATCAGGAGGTGCTTGCCATGTTCGAGTCGCTTGCGCCGTATATGAATCTGACGATGCGCATTGTTTTTGCAAATATGTGGTGCTTTGGCGGTCTGCTAAGGAGGCTGATTCCATCATTGAATGCGCAGGCAGGCTCGATGCTTGGAACTACATGCACATTCAAAAATCTTCAGACAACGGCAGAGGGAGACTGTACAGCTGAGGTATTTTTCAGATGTGTAAAGCAGGACGATCTGGAGAAAGATCTGGAAACGTTCTATCAGATCGCCGCAGAATACGGAATCGTAAAAGACGAGGTGACGGAGAATGAATATCACCGCCCTGCCAGTCTGTCAAGCAAAGGTTATCGCTTTATCAGGGACTGTGTTGAGCAGTATTTTGATTACGCAGCCTGCGCGCCGTTCATTCTTCCGGCAGGGACAGACGCCCGCCATTTCTGCGATTTAAGCGACGCTGTTATTCGCTTTGCACCGATCGATATAAACGATCAGCAGTACGGTTCCGTACATAATGTAAATGAAAATATCGGAATGGATGCAGTCGTTCGCGCGGTGGGATTTTACAGAATGGTACTGGAGAAGCTGAAATAAAGAAGGAGAAGGTAAATATGAGCAAAATCAAAAACGAACCAAAGATCAAAAATAAGATTATTGCGGCAGTAAGAGGGCAGTTGGAACACAGGGCATTGTGGCTGTATCTTCTGAGAGACGAAGCGGCGAAGCGCGGACTGGATGCGAATGAGTTTTCAAGCGCGGCGATCCGGCGCTGCGGACTGATACAGGGAAAAAATCTTGTGAAGAAAGGGAAAACTACAAGCCTGAAGGGACTGAAAAAAACACTGTTTACAAAACCGGCCCAGTGGGTTTTCGAGATGGATGTGTTGGAGAGTACGGACGAGAAGCTGTCTCTCGATTTTCATTACTGTCCGCTCGTAAAGGCATGGCAGAAAGCGGGCTGTTCCGATGAGGAAATAGCGCAGCTCTGTGATATTGCCATGTGAGGAGATCACGGAATCGGAGAACGGTACGGCAGTGTTCTTGATCTGCCGAAATGTATTGCAAAGGGAGACGATGTTTGTTCTTTGCGGTATCACAAGAAATAAAAGAAAGTTTACACGGATTAATCATATGAATTCATTCGTTAAGTTAGCTGTAAAGGATATAATTTGCAGGGATGAAACGGGGATATATATGGAAAGGATGGGTATGGGATGTATTTGATCAAGAATGCAGTTGTCTATGCGCCGCAGTATATGGGGAAGAAAGATGTGTTAATCGGCGGCGAGAAAATTTTGAAAATAGCTGCCGAACTTCCGGAAGTGGCTGCGTACGGGGTGGAAGTGATCGATGGAAGCGGCAAACTTCTGATGCCGGGGCTGATCGACAGTCATGTACATATCCTGGGCGGCGGGGGCGAAGGCGGAGCCAGAACACGGACGCCGGAGATCATGCTTTCTGAAATTATCAGAGGCGGTGTAACTACAGTCGTAGGCTGCCTTGGGACGGATGGATGCACCAGAACCATGTCAAATCTTCTTGCCAAGGCAAAGGGACTGGAGGAAGAGGGCATTACAGCCTATGTTTATACAGGCTCCTATCAGGTTCCGGTGCGGACGATTACCGGAAGTATTATGGACGATATTATTTTATTTGACCGGATCATCGGAACGGGAGAGATCGCAGTTTCCGATCATCGCTCCTCTCAGCCGACGCGGGAGGAATTTGAAAAGCTTGTGGCAGATACGAGGGTTGGCGGTATTCTTTCCGCTAAGGCAGGCGTAGTAAATATCCATATGGGCGGCGGAAAAAGAAAGATGGAGCTTCTGTACGATGTGCTTGATCGTACAGAGATTCCGGCTGTAAATATGCTTCCCACCCATATAAACCGCAGTCTGGAAATGATGCAGGACGGCATTGCATATGCAAAGAAATACGGCGGATTTATTGATCTGACGACCAGTTTTGATATGGAGCATGCGGCAGCCGATGAAGTAAAAGCGAGCAGAGGACTGAAAATGGCATTGGAGGAGGGAGTTTCTTCCGATAGAATCACTTTTTCGTCTGATGCGCAGGGCAGCCTGCCGATTTTCGCACCGGATGGTTCCTTTGCGGGACTCGGTGTGGGAAGCATTACCTCTCTTTATCAGGAAATGAAAGATGCAGTATTAAAAGAAGGACTTCCGCTGGAAACAGCGCTGATGGCAGTAACGTCTAATCCGGTTTCTGTCCTTCGTCTTGTAGGAAAGGGCAGAATCGAAGCTGGTATGGATGCAGACCTCCTGTTGGCAGATCAGCAAACATTGGAGATAGATTCTGTATTTGCAAAGGGAAAGCAGATGATGGCGCGGGGAGAGTTACTGGTGAAGGGAACGTTTGAATAGATAAAGGGAAAGATACGCGATGGCATATACGCCGCGATTTAGGCGGATCACACCATTTAGGATCGATCATATCGTCTCTGTTAAGCTGGATGATAGATGTGAGTGTTTTGGGAGAAGAAAATGCGAGCTGGAACTTATTCCGCACTTCACGGAGCGGGGCGTATTATGTCAAGAACTATTGCAGAAAAAACAATTGATGAGGCTCCTATGGCATGTATAGAAATAATAAAGAAACCAGGAAATAAATGTAAATATTTACTTTCATTTTACATCTAAAGACAATGCATTTTACAAAACTAAGCTATTATAAGACTGTGATAGTGTGAAAAGAAAGGATTATAAGAATGAAAATTGATTTCAAAGAAAAGAAGGGATTTATCTGTGATATGGATGGTGTTCTTTATCACGGAAATAAACTGCTTCCTGGAGCTGCTGATTTTATTCACTGGCTGCAGGAAAATGAAAAGGAATATTTGTTTCTCACCAATAACAGCGGGATGACCCCAAAAGAATTACAGCAGAAGCTTGAACGACTTGGAGTCCATGTACCGGAGGAACATTTTTATACAAGTGCTTTGGCAACTGCAGAATTTCTGAAGCAACAGGCTCCGGGATGTTCTGCATATGTAATTGGAGAGGCTGGTCTTTTGAATGCACTCTACGACGCAGGAATTACCATGAACGATGTGAATCCGGATTATGTTGTAGTAGGTGAGGGGCGAAGCTATTCTCTGGAAACCTTAACCAGGGCTGTAAATCTGGTTTTAAATGGTGCAAAGTTGATCGGAGCGAATTCGGATGTTTCCGGTAACATTGAGAATGGAATTGCTCCGGCCTGCAGGGCACTTGTAGCGCCGATTGAAATGGCAACGGGGAAAAAGGCATATTTTTGTGGAAAACCTAATGCACTTATGATGCGAACCGGTCTCCGGTTATTAGGATGCCATTCAGAGGAATCAGTGATTATCGGAGATAATATGAATACAGATATTATTGCAGGAACCGAAAGTGGTGTGGATACAGTTTTGGTGTTATCTGGTGTGTCTGACCGTGATACTGTAAAAGCATATGCTTATCAGCCGACCGTAATTCTGGATGGCGTTGGAAATATCATTCAGGAATAGTATCCTGTTACAAACTGGAAAGGGAATACTAAGAATTGGAAAGATTACTTATCATGAAAATGGTAAGTGGTCTTTTTTGCAAAATGGAGCTAATGATTCAGGAGGGATAAGATTACTGTACCGTATTTTGATACGGAACTGGCAGATGTGAAACAGACAGAAATGTGATTTTGTAATGACGAGAAGAGGGTTAACTGATATAATTGTTTTATCAAATATCTTAAAGGAGCAGAAGAAGCTGAAGCATTTGCCAATAAGGAATATATTAAACTTCATCGATCTACTTTGAGAAAAGTTGATATTTTCGCTAATATATTAAATCTAGCAATCCAAGGGACGTTAAAAGTTCAATCAAAATGTATGAAATATATGGGATTTCTCCACAAGGATTTTTAAAGTATTGTAATAGCCAGTGGCTGATCCAGTTGATTTGGACAATTATAATGTTGTTTCTGGGGGCTTGGGTTGGTAAGTTGTTTTAGACTTTGTTACAGAGTTAAGGTACTATTATGAATCAAGACAAAATTGTTCAATTAAAACAAGGATTATTTACAGCCTTTATAAATCAAAATATTTCATCAAACTTGGCGTACAAGCCACAGTTTGTATCAAATAACTATAAAGAAGGACGAAAAGTTATTTCATCTATTGAGGATGAGCTTTTGTCATGCGAGGAATTTGCTATCAGTGTTGCATTTATCACGATGGGTGGAATTACACCGCTTCTTCAAACCCTGAGAGAATTGGAGCAACGTGGTATTCAGGGGAAGATTCTTACAACAGATTATTTGACTTTCAGTGATCCGAAAGCGCTTCGCATCCTTGCAAGTTTTAAGAATATTGAATTGAAAATGTATGTGACAGAGAACGCGAAAGAGGGATTCCATACAAAAGGCTACATTTTCAGGAAAAAAGAAATGTATCGAATTATTGTTGGAAGCTCCAATATGACTCTTAGCGCGCTTACAACAAATTGTGAATGGAATACCAAGATTGTTTCTACAGAACAAGGTGAGTATACACAAAATGTGGTTGCTGAATTTGAACAGTTGTGGAATGCGCAGCAATCATTATCTTTTGAACAGTTTATTGAAGCCTATACGAATGTTTATCAGTAAAAAATAAAAATTATTGGTATTTTGCTGATATTAAATATACACCGTTTTTTGATTGTAATGGCAAGAGGATTGCTCAGAATGATAGTGTCATATATTATGGGAGATTATATAGTTTATATTTGCTAGATGTGGAAGAATGTTCAGTGTTTATAGAAGAAAAAGGAGAATGCAGAAAAAAGGAATGGTATTTATCAAAATCTAATAGTGGAATAATTCATAAAGAAATTTCATTAGAAGATGCTGTCCGAGATGAAAAAGGAAAAATTAAAGTTTATGAGTATTGGATGGGAGAAAAAGGAAAACTATGATATATAAGCAGTTCGTCTGGTGTAGTACGGAGCAATAGCCACGACTGCTTTAGCACTTCCCCAGTATCTAACAGGGGGCTCTATTTCACAAAAGACACTTCAAAAGCTGATATTGTCACACTTTGATTTTGACGATATTCAAAAAGAGATGAAAGAAGTCTGCAATCGGTAAGTTGTAAAGTTGTAAAATAGGGGTAGTTTTACAACTTATTTTACAACTTTTGACTGCCAAAACATGAGAATTTATAAGAAGATACAGAAACTACAAGAAAAATGAAAGTTGTAAAAA
>CATZPU010000002.1 GCA_958422845.1 uncultured Lachnospiraceae bacterium
TTTCCGGTAAGATAATGGAGCAGAATATCATGAGCATGATCCCGATTCTGATTCTTGCGTATATCAAGCTGAGTTCACCGGAATTTCTTGAAATAATGTATGGAAATATTACAGGGATATCGGTAATGGTGATCTGCTTTTTCATATATGTCGCGGCATATTTCTGGGGAAGAAAGATCGTGCGGATAGAGGTGTAGGGATTGAACAGGATGAAAAATGCGGTGAAAGATACTTTTATACAGATGGGTGAGTTTCTGGTCAGAGTCCTTAAACTGGACGGATCGGGAAAGGGGAAGCTTGGGCTGCAGCAGGAGATCGTGTCTTTGTCTGCCGGAAGAAAGTCGTCGGTCAGGGAATATTATGCGAAGAAAATAGCATGTTTTCTCGCGGTGCTGGTCGCAGGTATGGCAGTTTCACTTATTTGCCTCTGCATTTATTTGCTAAGAGGTGAAGAAACAAAGATGCAGTCGGTCGTGCGCCCCGGCTATGGGGAAGGTGACAGAAAAGAATTATTGACGGTACATGTAGAAGGCGAGGGGGAGGACAGGGAGCTTGAGATACACGTTCAGGAGCGCAGATATACGGATGATGAAAAACAAAGACTTCTTGACCGTGCGCTTTTGGAGCTTGAACAAAAGCTGCCCGGAGAAAATGATTCTCTCGATGAGGTGCGAAAGAATCTTGTGTTTCCTCAAAGCCTTGCCGGCGGGGCGGTAAAGGCAAGCTTCCTGACGATCCCCTACGGAGTGATTGCAGAGGACGGAAGCCTGACAGGGTCTGAGGATGAAAACGGTACGCAGGTAGAGATACAGGGAACTCTGACCTGCGCAGGCATGGAGACGGTGCATACGATGTTTGTAAAAGTGTTTCCGCCCAAGCTGCCGGAACAGGAACGTTTTATGCAGTCAGTCAGAAAGGAAGTGGAGCAGGCTGACTTAAGAGACAGCCATGAAGAGATGGTTGAGCTGCCCCGGAGAGTGGAGGACAGGGAACTTGAGTGGATCAGGAAAACAGAAAATCCATTCCCTGCAGTCTTTATGCTTACGCTTATACTGGCGCTTGGCGTCTGGATTGAGATGGACAGCGTGACACATAAGAGGGCGGAGGAGCGAAAAGGACAGCTTTTACTGGATTATCCTGATCTGATGTGGAAAATGACGATGCTGCTCGGAGCAGGACTTAGCATGAAAGGGATATTTACGAGAATTTCGGATGAATATCTGAGAGAGAAAAAGAACAGCAAAAAGATGCGCCATGTTTATGAGGAGGTGACATATACGTGCCGCGAAATGCAAAGCGGTATACCGGAAGCACAGGCGTATGAGCGGTTTGGAAAGAGGTGTCAGCTGCCGGAATATATCAGGCTTGGCTCTGTTTTGTCACAGAACCTGAAGAAGGGATCAAAAGGACTGACACAATTGCTGGAGACAGAAGCAGAGTCATCTTTGACAGACCGGAAAAATCATGCACGAAAGATAGGAGAACGCGCCGGTACGAAGCTGCTCTTTCCGATGATGCTCATGTTTGGAATCGTCCTCGTCATTCTCATGGTGCCGGCTTTTCTGTCATTTTAGGTAATCGGCAGGATATGGAGCAGGTTACTATTTTAGTATGAAGGTATCGGAAAGGAGGAGCGTATGTTTCATTTCAAGTCTTTTCTAAAGGAAGAGGAGGGCGTCGGAGTAGTTGAGATTATTCTGATACTGGTTGTTCTTATCAGTCTCGTTCTGATCTTCAAGAGTCAGCTGACCAGTCTGGTCAAAAGTATTTTCGGTAAAATAGTAAGTCAGAGTAACAGTGTATAAGGAGGGAAGATGGACAGACGCGGACAAAAGGGTTCAATTACTGTATTTCTTTCTCTTGTATGTATATTGTTTCTCTCTTTGATCTGCGCTGCGGCAGAGTCTGCCAGAGTGCAGGGGGCAAAGGCACAGTCGGCAAATATAACAGGTATGGGAAATTTTTCGCTGCTTGCGGAGTTTGACCGGAAACTTCTTGAGAAGTACAATATTTTTTCGCTCGACGGAACATACGGAAGCGGTACTTTTAAGATCGCAAAGGTGAATGAAAGGCTGCAGCATTATATTTCTTACAATTCAGAGCCGAAAAAGGACGTATTTTCGCCGCTTGCCTTTGATCCCTGGCAGCTTTCTCTGACAGGGAGCGATGTGTCGGAGTATGCGCTTTTGACAGATCAAAAAGGAGAGGCGTTTTATCAGCAGGCAGTTTCTTATATGAAAGAAAATGCAGCAGTATTGGCGGCGGATGAACTTCTGGAGTATGCAAAAAGTAAGGATCGGATAGAGACGTGGCAGAAAAAGTATGAGGAAAACAGGAAAACCAGTGACAGTCAGATGACGGAACTGGAAGCCCAAAAGCAGGAGAAGCTGAAAGAACTTGAATCTGAAGCACAGGAATCAGAGGAGACGGGGGCAGTGACCGCACCGGAAACACCGCAGAACAATCCGCTTAAGGAGATCTGGAAGCTTCAAAAGAAAAGTACGCTGTCGATCGTGACATGGGATAAGGAAATATCAGATAAGAGTATAAAGACAGGCGGGCTTCCGTCTAAAAGTCGGAACAAAAGCGGAAATATGAGAATAGAAAAAGAGCATAAGGGGCTGATCTGCGACGTTTTGTTTCGAGAATATCTGCTGATGCATTTTCCGAATTTTCTAAGTGAAAACAAAGGAAACTCGCTTGATTATCAGGTGGAGTATATTTTAGGCGGGAAAAAGACGGATGAGGAGAATCTGAAACATACAGTCAACAGACTTTTGCTGCTTCGGGAAGGAATGAATTATCTGTACTGTCTGCAAAGTCCGCAGATCAGTGCGCAGGCAGAAGGGCTTGCCGTTTCACTGACCGGATTTCTTGGAATTCCGGCGCTTACAGCAGCGACAAAGCATGCACTCCTGCTTGCGTGGGCGTATGGCGAAAGTCTTGTAGATGTGCGTATTCTTCTGGACGATGGAAAAGTACCGCTTTTAAAGAACGAAGGCGCATGGGTGCTCTCCATAGAGAATCTGGGGCGCATCACAGAGGTACTGAAGGAAGGAGCAGGAAACAGCGGCGAAGGATTATCGTATGACGAATATTTGAGAATACTTTTGAATATGGGATTTGTTTCTTCTCAGAAAATGCGTGCGCTGGACATGATACAAGCAGAGCTTCAGCAGGAAGGTGCGGAAGAATTCAAGGCGCAGAACTGTATCGTGGCAGTAAAGACGAACACGTACTGGAATTGCCGTCCGGTGTTCTTTGGTCTGCCAAAGGCGGTGATGGGCATATCGGGGACGGACGTTGCATTTGCGCAGGAGGGCAGTATGGCTTACTGAAGCGTGTAAGGGAGCAATAAAAGCGCAATAAAAACGCGGCATAGTTTATCAGCAGGACAAATAACAAAGAGAGAAAGCGGGGTGAAAAGGGGTGTTTCTGTATACCGGAAAAATAACAGGTATCTTTACAAATCCAATTCTGTGTTATCTAAGAAGAAAGGAAAAACTCTCTCCCCCTAAACCAAATGCGCGAAAACGGAATACAGGAATATCCCTTTTTGCTCCGCTTACCGCTTCTTTGACCGTAGAAGCCGCGTTGGTGGTACCGTTATTTCTGTTTTTTATGGTGGCGGCGATGCAGTATACGGCTGTGATGGGGACGGCAGCTAAATTTGGCGCATCACTTTCGGAAACCGGTAAGAATATCGCAGTGGCGGCGTATGTCACAAAGTACGGAGGAAATGTGCAGGAAGTGCCGGAACTGGCGGCATCTGCGCTTTCAGCCGTATATGCGCAGGGAAAAGTAAGATCACAGGCAGGAGATACTTCTTCTGTAAAAAATATGAATATGCTTCTGTCCTCGTTTTTGCAGGACGAGGAGGAGATCGATCTGGTGTTGACCTACCAGATACGTTCACCGATAGGTTTTATAAAGCTGCCGGGGAATTTTTTTATTCAAAGAGCAAGAATTCGCGCGTGGACAGGACGCGTACCCACAGGAGAAGGAGATGAATCGGGCAATAAAGAGACGGGGGATGATTATGTCTATGTGACGGAGACGGGAGGCGTGTACCATGAGGATTCAGAGTGTACGCATTTAAGATTATCAGTTCGCGCAGTAGATATTGGGGCTCTTGATACACTTCGCAACAGCAACGGAGCAATCTATCATAATTGTGAGCGATGTGCGAGAAGTCCGGGAAGCAGTACCGTCTATATCACAGAAGAAGGAAACCGTTATCACAATTCTATTAGCTGCAGCGGTCTGAAACGGACAGTACGGCAGGTATCAAGAGAGGAGCTAAACGGTATGCGTGTGTGTTCACGGTGTGGAAAACATTGAGCAGGACTGACGCTTCTGTGGATAAGAACAGAAAAAACACACAGGGAAACAGTACGAGGCTGCGGCAGAGTGTGAAAACACAGAAACGTATAAGCTGGCGATCAGGAGGAAACGCTGTCGTCGGCATGTGAAAGCATGCGGGGGTATGTCGTGGAGGTGTAAAGCGAAAGTATACAAAAAGCAGGGAGGAACAGGAGATATGTATCAGCGTATCGTAACAGGAATTTTCTTTACAATTTGTTCTGTTACAGACGTGAAGCGGAGGTGTATCTATAATCGTGATGCGTTTGTTTATTTTATATTGGCAGTAATAGGGCATATGGCGGTTATCCTGCATCTGTTTTTGAGTGATGGGGGGACACAGGCGGCAATCGTGTGCAGAGGTGTCTTTGCAGGTCTGATTCCGGGAGGAGTATGTTTTTTAGTGTCGTGGTTAGGCAGACAGGGACTGGGGTACGGGGACAGTGTATTGATTCTGATCTGCGGAATTTCACTGGGCTTTTGGACATGTATGTGGATCGCATTTACTGCATTTTTCTGGGCAGGTATCTGGGCGGTGATATTACTGTTAAAAAGAAGTGGAGAAGTTCGGAAGAGAGCTTTTCCTTTCGTACCGTTTTTGCTGCTGGGATATGTGATACAGGGATTTGGAGGCGCGTAAATGAAGAAAAAAGGTGTAATGAGGGGGAGCTATACGGTAGAGGCTGCAGTTTTGTTGTCTGTCATAGCTTTTGTGATGGCGGCGCTGATCCTTACTGCCTTTTATTTGCATGACCGTTCCGTATGCCAGAGTGCAGCATGCGAGGCGGCTGCGGCAGGAAATAATTTTTTTCTGCAAAAAGACCGCAGTACGGCGGCTGCGGAGGTAAAAAAACAGTTTAAGAAAGATCGTTTGCTTGGAAGCAGGGCTTTATCCGAAAACACTTCGGCAGGTAAAAAGGAAGTATCGGCGCAGTGGAAGGCTGTATACCCGATTCCTGGATTTGTTATGAAGTATTTTGCGGACAGCAGGCTTGTTATTCATGCTTCGTGGATATGCAGAAATGCTGATCCGGCAGGCGCGATCCGAAAAATAAGAGGGGCTGCAACTATGTTGACGGGAGGAGATACGTGAGGGCAGAATATAGAAGAGATTTGCAGAATAACTATCTGATCCTGCAATCAGACGAAGAAGAGGAGAGCGACAGTTATCAGCTTAGAATGGCACAGCAAAATGAGATTGCAGGTCTGCTTCCTTTTCATTGCGCCAGAAAAGATGGAGAGCTTCAGTTCTATTATGAGATTACGGCAAAACAGTCTGTGAGCAGTTTGTATGAAAAGCGTCTGATGAGCCGTATGGATATTCTGACTTTACTGGGCGGGCTCAGAGACACAATGGAGAATTTACAGAAGTATCTTCTGAATCCGCTGCATCTTGTATTTCATCCGGAGTATATTTATATGGATGTAGAGCGCAGAAATGTATTTCTGTGTTATTTTTCAGAAGCGGATCAGGAGACCTCGATACTCGATCTGGCAGAATTTATATTGAAGCATCTTGACCATGAGGATAGATGTGCAGTTGTACTTGGCTACAGCTTTTACCAGAAAGCTTCGGAGGAAAACTTCAGTTTGTACAAAGCATTGAGAGAGCTTTTATTGGAAATGCGGAATGAAGAAGCTGCATTTGATATGGAAACAGCACAGATACAGCGGGTACAGCAGGATGCTTATGGACGGGATGTTTATGAGAGCGGGCAGGCAGAGCTTCACAAAGCGTATACGGACGGACAGAAGGATTACGGCAGATCATATACGGATAATCAGAAAGAACACGGCGGAACCTATGCGGATAGTCGGAAAGAACGCGGCGGAGCATATACAGATAATCGGAAGGAATGTGGCAAAGCATATACAGATAATCGGAAGGAATATGGCGAAACCTATGCGGATAGTCGGAAAGAACGCGGCGGAGCATATACAGATAATCGGAAAGAGTATGGAGAATCATATGCGGATAGTCGGAAAGAACGTGGCGGAACATATACAAATAATCGAAAAGAACGGAAGGAGTATGATAAACACGATACAGAAACGTATGAGGTGACGCACAAGCAACGAAGTGGAAAAAAACAGAAAAATCATGCAGATAAAAAAACAGACAGATTGTTTCGTATCATACATCCGGCGGTGCTGCTTTCCGGTTTGTTTTTGCTTGCGGTACTGGAGATTGTGTGTTATGCAGGAGGGCTTGGGCTGACAGAGGCAGGCGGGATATTTTTTTTAATAATTTCTCTGGAAATGCTGCTCAACAAATATCTTTTGAACAGGGGAAAGGAAAGGGAAAAAGCACAGTGGGTACAGGAAGAAGAGGAGGAAATGTATCGTATTCTAAAGGAAGAAATGTATGAAATGCCGCAGGAGGAAGAAAGGATAGAACAGACACAGTATTTGAACAGCTTTTTGGGAGAGGGATGTCTGCGGCTGATCTCTGTGCAGACAGATGGAGGGAGCACCGTATTTCCTGATATTTGTCTGGATCGCCCGATTGTTTGTGTAGGCAAGCTAAAGGGTGAGGCAGATGTGATTCTGGATTCTCCTACAGTAAGCAGAGTACATGCGCGTTTGGAGGTAAAGGATGGCAAGTTTTTTGTAAAGGATATGAACAGCAGAAATGGAACTTTCCATAATGGAAGGAGGCTTGCGCCGCAGGAACGGTGTGAGATTACAGTGGGCGACCGTATTTCATTTGCAGAGGCAGGGTATCAGGTGGTAAAGCTCTGAGGCGGTAAGAACTTTTTGGTTGTAAAGGATGGAGGCAGCAGGTATAATAGGGCGTATGATAAGCGGCACAGTCTATATAGTGCGTCGCAGAAAGGATGGTCTTATGCAGGAGTTCCTATCGTTCATACGTACCAGACAGCCGGTGAATCTGCTCATTGTGGCTGCGAATATAGTTGTCTTTATCGTACTCAGTATCATGGGAGATACACAGGATGCATGGTTTATGGCTACCCACGGGGCATGTTATACGCCATTTGTGTTGGAATACGGAGAATATTACCGCCTGTTTACGTGTATGTTTTTGCATTTTGGAATAGAGCATTTATTTTATAATATGCTGCTTCTGATCTTTGTCGGAGATACGCTGGAGAAGGTGGCAGGCAAGGTTCGCTATCTTCTGATCTATATCATCGGAGGACTTGCGGGAAATATTGTGTCTGTCTGGGCAGGAATGGGCAGCGCAGAATATGCCGTGTCCGCGGGCGCCTCAGGAGCGATTTTTGCAGTGATCGGCGCCCTGATCTGGATCGTGCTGCGGAATAAAGGAAGACTGGAAGGATATTCAAGCCAGAGACTGGTCTTGATGGCGGGATTATCTGTTGTAAACGGATTGACGGAGACAGGAATCGATAATTGGGCGCATATCGGAGGACTGGCAGGCGGTTTTTTACTGGCACTTTTGCTGTATCGGAAGAAGGCAGGAGCGATGCAAAAAGAGTCGGAAGTTTGAGGCACGGACTTTTAGGCTTTACTTTTTGGGCGCATTGGCAGGCGGATACAGAAATTTGTATAAGTGTCCGGTCCGGAAGTACAGGTATCAAGTGAGAGACTGCCATCATGGTGCTGTACGATACTTCTGACAATACCGAGTCCCAGACCTGTGCCATGTGTTTTGTGTGTAACGAATGGTTCAAAAAGTGTATTCATATATTCGTCGGGAATTCCAGGCCCATTGTCTTTTATGTAAAAGCATATATCTGTCTCGTCAGATGTACAGGAGAGTGTGATCGTTTTTTCACCGTTTTGTGCGGAGACAGCATCAGCAGCATTTAACAGCAGATTTATAATAGCTTCCCGAAGCTTATATTTGTCGGCAGACATTTTTGCTGTGTTTAGATCGCCGTCTGATTCGATCGTGAAATTGATGCTGCGTTCCTGCATAAGCGAGGCGCAGGAATTTTTGATCTCTGCGAGAAAACTTTCAGCAGTAAAGGAAGAGCGGCGGATCGTATCAATATTATTCAGGGATGACATATCCTGAAGAAGTGCGAGAATATCATTCAGATCCTGTTTCACCTGAGGCCACAGTGCGGCAGACTGTAATTGCGGATATTCCTTTTCCAAAAGCTGAAGAGAGCTGCTGATCAGGGTAAGCGGATTGCGGATCTCATGTGAAAATTTGGAAAGCAGGTTTTTAGATGCAGTTTTTTGTTGGATGATTTTTTCACATTCCAACTCACACATTTTTTCTGATAATTTCATAATTCAACTCCTTGTAACAGTAAATAGAACGATACCCAGTGTAACATTTTATAATAAAATTATCAATCATATTTTGTTGACAAATTCCGACATAGTTTTTAATATAGTAATATAGCATATTTATGCTGTAACAAAGCAATGGCAGCATAAAGAAGAGAAAGAAGGGAAGACATTGTCAGAAAAATGTATTTTTTGCAAAATTGCAAACGGAGAAATTCCATCGGCAACGTTATATGAGGATGAGGAATTTCGGGTGATTCTGGATCTTAATCCTGCTTCCAAGGGACATGCACTGATCCTTCCGAAGAAGCATGCCGCGGACTTTTTTGATCTGCCGGATGAGACGGCAGGCAGAGCAATCATACTCGCAAAGAAGATTGCCTCTGTTTTAAAGGCGGGACTGCATGCAGATGGGATCAATGTGGTACAGAATAATGGAGAGGCGGCAGGACAGACCGTATTCCACTACCATATGCACCTGATTCCAAGGTATCAGGGCGATACAGTAAATGTAAACTGGATTCCGGGTACGCTGACAGAGGAGGACAAAAAAGAAATTTTGGCGCTGTTTTAAATGAGATAAGGGATCAAAAGAAGATCCTATTACAAATGATGAAGGATAAAGTAGAAACATGAAAAACAAGAAATTCGAGGAATACTTTCTGAAGTATAAAAACCTCGTTATAAGAATCGTCATGAATAAAACCGGAGATTATCAGACAGCGCAGGAAATATGTCAGCAGGTATTTATTTCATTCTATACCAATATGGATAAGGTTTCACCGGAGCTTGTAAAGGCATGGCTGATTCGCAGTACACAAAATGCGATCGTCGACTATATCAGAAAAAATAAGACGAAGGAAAAGCATATAGCAGAGACGACCTGCACAGACAACGGCAATGTTCTCATGGAGGAGAGCGTAGAGATTTACGCAGAAAGGCAAAGCTGCAGAGAATTTGCAGGACGCATTTTACGGGAAGTAAGGGCGGTCAATGAGCAGTGGTTTGAAGTGCTGATGATGCACTGTGTGGAAGGACTGTCCTATGCGGAAACAGCCAAACGGCTGAAGATTTCGGAATCTGTGTTAAGAGCCAGAATGTATCGTGCCAGAGCTTACGTCAGGGAAAGATTTGGTCAGGAATATCTGGAACGCTGACAGGGAAGAACCGAGTCGGGCGCATATTGCGAAGTAATTGGATATTTTTGGTATCCGTGAGTATCATGATTTTATGCTATGGGAAAGTAAGGGCTTTTCTATAGCATAAAAAAGCGCCGCAGCTACTTGGAAGTAAGTATTTTGCGGCACTCTTTTTCAAATATATCGGTGTATTTATTTTTTTGTGATCTCTTCGATCAGGGAGATGATCGTGCTGACTGCATTGCTTGCGCTGCTTTTTTCCATGGCAGTGATGTATGTCTGGCGGTTATCAAAAAGCTCGTTGATTTTCTTCAGAAGCAGTTCCGGAGTAATCTGTTCTTCTTCCAACATATCACTGAAGCCCTGTTTTTTGAAAGATTTTGCATTTAAAATCTGATCTCCGCGGCTTGCGGCAGCAGAGAGTGGGATCAAAAGAGCAGGTTTGCGCAGCTCGAGAAGCTCGCAGATCGCATTTGCTCCGGCTCTTGAAACTACGATGTCAGCAAGTGCAAATAAGTCAGCCAGTTCGTCTTTAATGTATTCAAACTGAATATATCCGGCAGTATTTTTTAAAGATTCATCGACATTACCCTTTCCGCAGAGATGAACGACCTGAAAGGCTTTCAGCAGTTGGGGAAGGATATTGCGGATAGCAGTATTCACTGCGACGGAACCAAGACTTCCGCCAATGATCAGAAGAACCGGTTTGTCTGCGGTGAAGCCGCAGAATTTAAGCGCTTCCAGACGGTTTCCGCTGCGAAGCTCCGCACGGATCGGACAGCCTGTGACGACAGCCTTTCCTTCCGGCAGGTGAGAAATTGTTTCAGGAAAATTACAGCATACTTTTGAGGCAGCAGGGATTGCAAGGCGGTTGGCAAGTCCCGGCGTCATATCGGACTCATGTATAATGACCGGAATGTGCATAGTCTTTGCAGCCTGTACGACAGGAACGGTCACAAAGCCGCCTTTTGAAAAAATAACGTCAGGCTTTAATTGTTTTAGAAGTTTTTTTGCCTGAAAGAATCCTTTTGCAACGCGGAACGGATCAGAAAAATTTTTCAGGTCAAAGTAACGCCGCAATTTTCCTGAGGCAATTCCGTGGTAAGAAATACCCATTTCTTCAATCAGTTTTTTTTCGATGCCATCATAGGAACCGATATATTGAATATCGAATCCGAGCTCTTTAAGCTGCGGAACAAGAGCGATATTCGGAGTGACATGTCCGGCAGTACCGCCGACGGTGAGAATGATTCTTTTCATAACGTAGTGTCCTCCATATTTATTATTTGATGCAGATACTTTAACATGTACGAAATGCTTTCCCCTACAGTTTACCCGCTATTATAAAAAAGTCAAGAAGGGACTTGTCAGCCATGGAAAAAGACAATAAAAAGCAGGAAAAAAAAGGTAAAATAACGTCTTTCGAGATTACGGAGGATATGCTTTCCGATTCTGAGCTTGATCTTTTTTTGAAAGAAAGCCTGATCCGAGAAGCTGATGAAATAGAAAAGGCTCTGAATGAAGAGGAAGCGCTGAGGGGAGTGGGAGCTTCCGATGATTTGTTTCAGTCTATCGTGGATAAGCTGAAAGCGCAGGGCGTGTGGGAAGAGACGCAGGAAAGTGAACAGAATGTTTCATCATCTGTAAGTCAGCCGGAATATAAGGAGCAGGATGTGATATACAGCATGCTCTCAGAAGAGGATCGTCTGAATATTGAAGCAGGCAAAAAATACCGTATGCAGGAGGAACTGCGCAAGAAGAAGCAGAAAAGAAGAGCAAAAATAATAAAACGCGGCGGCGTGGCAGCCGCAGCGATCGCAGTCGTATTCGGGCTTAGCATGACGAGCGATGCAAACAGGAGACTGATGCTGAAGGCGTGGGATGGGTTGATGTATAATTTGAATTATAGGTTGTCGACTGATTATGTGGAGCAAAAGTCTGTCAGGAGTAAAACAGAGGGAGAGATAGAGGCGATAAAAGATATAAAAACAAAATTAGAGACAGCCACAATTGAGTTTAAATATCTTCCGAAAGGGATGGAGTATGCAGGATATGAAGTGTTTGAAGATAGTAAAGGAGCATATCTATTTTATAGATGGAATGACAAAATATTTAATATTTCGATGATGTATATGCCAAATACGAATCAGGACAGTTCAACGTATTATGTTTTTAATCAAGATGCGGAAATTATTGATATTGTAAAAAATGAACAAGATTTAGAAATTGTTATTTTAAAAACAGATTTAGGATTAGATGAAGCAATGTATGCTGCTGAAATACAGTATAATGATTTTAGATATATTTTGAATGGTATGAGTTCTTTAGAAGAAATAAAAAAAATAGCAAAATATTGTATATTATTATAAATTATCGTCACATATAAAAATGATTTACGTTATTATATATGTATTTCAGAAAGGAAAGGAGAGTAAATATGGAAAAAAAAGTACGGTTATTACTAACACCAATGTTGCTTCTGGTTTGTTTTATGTGCATTACAGTTTTTGTATCAGCGCAGACAGAGGAGACTATTGTAGATGGCTCGAAATTGACGCATGAGCTTTCTGCGGAAGGAATTGCATACCCTACGCTAAGAGGAAAATACTTTAGTAATGGGGCAGGGAGAATTACCGTAACTGGGTATCGGCAGGTTATGATTACCGGAGATACGATAGCTCGTCAGGATGTGGACTCTGTCAAGGTAACCATTCATTTACAGCGCTTGGAAGGTGGGAGTTGGGTGACTATTGCTTCGTACGGACCGACAGTAAAATATAATACATACTATGTATCGGCAAGTAGGACATATTCTGTATCCGGTGGCTACTATTACCGAATGAGGGGAAGTCATACAGTTATCGAGAATGGAGAATTTGAATCTGCTGCCAGTGATACAAATGGTATTTGGATAGACTGATGCGTCCGAAAAAAATATTGCCACTTATCAACCCAACACGGATAAATCATTTCAAGTTATCCGCATAATTTCAGCTAAAAACAAATAACTCATTAACTATCAATTATTAAAAGAATCTCCCGTTTCCTACACGGAGTGGTTTACTTAAAACCGCAGCTGTCAGGAAACGGGGATGGAAAGTAAGGAGAAGGTATTATGGAAAAGAAATGTTACCGTTTTTTGTATGGCGAGATGGACGGGTGTTTTGTACATATCGGAGAGATAAAAGACATGAAAACGGGAAAGCAGCTTGCTTTTGGATATATACGCAGCATAGACGGGCATGTGGATCAGGAAGAATCTGAGCACACGCTTTTTTTATGTCCTAAAAAACTGGATGTAATTATACTGGGGAATATAGACGATGCGGTTAAGCGGGTGTTGAAAAAGTTTATGGAGCATGCGTTGGTCGATACGCTTGTGGTACCTGAGGGGCTTGGTTTTGCAGGACTTAGTTTTATGTCGAGAAGGACGGTGACGCTTTGTCTGTCAGTGGATCAGCCGGAAAGGCTGTATCGTTTTTCTGCTGTGGGGTGGAAGCTGATTGCGGCAACGTATGAGAGAGGTCGCGTTGTATTTGCACACGGGCTGTCATGTACGGAGGAAACAGATCCTGAAGGTATTTCTCCGTATGATCTGGGAGATTTTCTTCCGGATGGTTATTATAAAGAGAATAAGTTGTGCGTAAGTATGGAGAAAGAGTGCGCTCGGAATAAATGTGGGGAGAGCGGCAAATATGAGAATACGCTTTCGCCAAACTGTATTGGTACGGTTTTGCTGACAGGAGAGATGAAGGGAATTAAATTAAAGATGTTTGAATCTGAGCTTGAGGAGAATATTCAGGGTATCCGCTTTGTGGGAGTTTGCGGAAAAGAGGAGAGCGAACAAGAGAAGATAGAAGAAATGGCTGCGCTTTTGAAGGATAAGCGATATTTTATCGGAGTGGAGGATGAACTCAGTGACGGATTATTGGATAAAATATGCAGAAACGGTATGTATGGAAATCCGGTGACGTTACAGGAGGAGCAGGCATTTTGCTGCTGCGGAGTGGTTACATACGAAGAATAATAGAATGATGAAAATCTACATACAAATATAGAAATAAAGATACAGGGGAATCCTTTCTTTCGAAATCCTTTATAAAATTTTTTGATTTTTTGGTGGAGAAATCACTTTATGAATGATAAAATAAAGGAAAAAGGAAGGATTTTTCTGTTTTTTATGTGATGCAAAACAGGTGTGGCTTTTGTCTTAGAATGTAAAAGAAATGAGGTGCATGGTATGAGACTTACTTTTTTAGGGGCAACGCATGAGGTGACAGGCAGTTGTTTTTTGTTGGAAGCATGCGGCAAACGTGTGTTGATAGACTGCGGTATGGAGCAGGGACCGGATACGTTTGAAAATATGGAGTTGCCGGTGAATCCGGCTGATGTGGATATGGTGCTGCTGACGCATGCGCATATGGATCATTCCGGAAAGCTGCCGCTTCTATATAAAAGAGGGTTTGACGGGCAGGTATTTGCGACAAATGCGACGGCAGATCTGTGTGAGATCATGCTCCGTGACAGCGCGCATATTCAGATGTTCGAGGCAGAATGGAAGAACCGTAAGGGAATGAGAGCGGGACGCGAGCCGGTGGAGCCGCTGTACGATATGGATGACGCGATCGGCGTGCTTTCCTGTTTTGTGCGCTGCGAGTATGACAAAGAGATCATGATCGCCAATGGAATCCAGATTCATTTCGTAGATGCGGGGCATCTGCTTGGTTCTTCTTCGATCACAGTGAAGATTCAGGAGAATGATGTGGAAAAGACGATCGTTTTTTCCGGCGATATTGGAAATCTCCATCAGCCCCTGATTCGGGACCCGCAGTATCTTAAGCATGCAGATTACGTCGTGATGGAGTCGACGTACGGAGACAGAAGTCATGAAGCTCCGGCTGATTATGCTGTCGCGCTTGCTGAAGTGATACAGCGGACGTTTGACCGCGGCGGCAATGTTGTCGTGCCGTCGTTTGCAGTGGGACGCACGCAGGAGATGCTTTATTTTATACGCCAGATCAAGCAGAATGGTCTGGTAAAAGGGCATGATGGATTTGAGGTATGGGTGGACAGTCCGCTTGCAAATGAAGCGACGAATATTTTCTGCGAGCATATGTGGAATGATTTTGACGAGGAGGCCATGGAGCTTTTGCATCAGGGAATCAATCCGATCGGTTTTGCAGGACTCAAGACCTCTATTACAAGTGATGATTCGAGAGCGATCAATGAGGACATGCGGCCGAAGGTGATCCTTTCCGCGAGCGGTATGTGTGATGCCGGACGTATCAAGCACCATTTGAAGCACAATTTATGGAGAAAGGATTCGACGATCCTGTTTGTCGGTTATCAGGCGGTCGGTACGCTCGGAAGAGCGCTGATTGACGGCGTGGAGAATGTGAAGCTGTTCGGAGAGGAGATCGACGTAAAGGCAGAGATATGCAGACTTCCCGGTATCAGCGGCCATGCGGATAATAACGGGCTGATCCGCTGGATATCTTCTTTTGAAGAGAAGCCGAAAAAAGTATTTGTCGTACACGGAGATGAGACGGTATGTGAAGTCTTTACGAACAGGCTGAGAGATGAGCTTGGGCTGGATGCGTATGCACCGTATTCGGGAGCGGAATTTGATCTTGCAGCAGGAAGGATTACGGCGGAGCCGGCTCCGGTCCGGACGAAGCGCGAGACGGTATCGGCTGCCGCTGCAAAGGTGACAAAGACGTTTGCACGGCTGTTGGCGGCAGGTCAGCGTCTGATCGGTGTGATCCGCCAAAATGAAGGCGGCGCGAACAGAGATATTGAAAAGTTTACACGGGAAATACATGCGCTGTGTGACAAGTGGGAAAGAAAAGACTTATGAAAAGATTGATCGTGGTTCTTGCCGCAGTTCTCTTTCTTGGGGGCTGCGGCATGGCAGAACGGGCAAAATATCAGTTTTCGGGAAACGGCGTCGAGGCATGGGAGGAGATGGCAGAGGAAAAGGGAATCGTTTCGCAGACTGAGGAATATCATTACAGCCAGCTTGCGCCGCAGCTTCAGGAAGTATATCGGGAAATGTACGTCCATATGATGAGCGACGAGGATTCCGGAGTGCTGCTCTCTTCTGTAGGAGTGGATGATTTCTGGGATGTATATTACGCAGTTCTGGCAGATCACCCTGAGATCTTCTGGGTGGGAGCAAGCGTTCAGGCGGAGGAAAATGGCCTGATCGGGAAGGTCGTTTCCTATAAGATCGAAGCGGCAGTACCTGTGGAAGCGCGTCCCTCGATGAGAGAGAAAATAGAGGCGGCAGCAGATGCGTGTATAGAAGGGATCTCACCGGAGGCAGAGACGTATGAGAAGATCAAATACGTGTATGAATATCTGATCGACACGGTTGAATATCAGGCGGACAGCGCGGATTCGCAGAACATCCAGAGCGCGCTTTTGTACCATTCCTCGGTGTGCGCGGGATATTCAAAGGCGTTTCAGTATATTCTGAACCGGATGGGAATTTTTTGTACATATGTGACGGGAGAAATTAAAGGCGGCGGAGATCACGGCTGGAACATGGTGCGTATTGATGGGGAGTATTATTATGTAGACGTTACATGGGGCGATCCCGTATTTGCCAATCAGGTAGGGGAAGCAGTGCCAGGCGACGTCAAGAATTATAATTATCTGTGCTGCACGCAGTACGATCTGTTTAAGACACATATACCGGATGAATCGCTGGAGCTGCCTGCGTGTACGTCAGATGCGTATAATTATTATCGGCGCAATGGCTGTTACTATGAGACATTTGACTGGAATACGATCTATGAAGCGGCGATGCAGTCTGTATGGAACGGGGAAACGAGTCTTGTGATGAAGTTCGGCAGTCAGGAAGCATACGATGCCGCGCGATATGAATTATTTGAGAATAACCTGCTAAGCGATGCCGGACAGTATCTTATGAAGATAAACGGTACGGACAGATGGAATTACAAGTATCATACCGATGATAATTTTTATCTGATCACGATATACTGGTGAGAAGAGAATTTCAGGCTGTAAAATGCCGGATACGTATTTGTGCTATGGAAAGAATCTGTCGTGTAAGACTATGAAAATCTTTCTATAGCACAAAAATTTTGGCAGCAAAATCATCTGCGTCTGAGATGACTTTACGAATAGCGTGCGAAACCGGAATTATTTGTTTTGTTCAAGAGCCAGTTTCAGCGCTTTTGCAAGCTGATCCGGACAGGAAGTCGGGCGCGGACCGCACTGAATACCCTCAAGTCGGGCGATCGCGTCCTGTACTTTCATACCTTCTACGAGGCGGGAAACGCCCTGCGTATTACCGGAGCATCCGCCGATAAATGTAACATGTTTGATCGTATCTCCGTCCAGTTCAAAACGGATCTCCTGTGAACATACTCCCTTTGTTTTATATGACAACATAATGATTCCTCCTATGCCATGCGGCAGAATTTTTCTTTTTAGTATAGCTTTTTTTGTCCTGAGAATCAATAGGCTTGTACAAAAATGGGCGGTGTGGGCTGTGCAAAAAACGAGCGGGGTATAGACGGAAAAGAAAAAAGATTGTAAAATGGTAGAGCTGACCGTGGATCAAAGGAATGGTACACGGGCGCAGACAGAAGAAAAGAAAAAGAGATACGATCACGCCGCATGCGGCAGAAACGGAGAAATAATATGAAGGTAATCGGTATTATAGGAGCAATGGATATTGAAGTGGAAGGTCTGAAGCAGGATATGCAGATCGTGCGCGAGATAAAAAAAGCAGGTATGGACTTCTGTGAGGGAACGCTTAACGGACAGATGGTAGTTGTTGTAAGAAGCGGTATCGGCAAGGTCAATGCGGCAGTGTGTACGCAGATCCTTGTGGATGAATTCGGCGCGGAGGCTGTGATCAATACGGGAATTGCGGGATCTCTGAATGCGAAGATCGATATCGGGGACATAGTGATCTCCACGGATGTTGTTCATCACGATATGGACGCTGTTTCGTTCGGATATGAGCCGGGACAGATTCCGCAGATGGACGTATTTTCCTTTGCGGCAGATGAAAAGCTGGCGTCGCTTGCGGAGCAGGTCTGCCGTGAGGTGAATCCCGATATATCCGTATTTCACGGGCGTATTGTAAGCGGAGACCAGTTTGTTGCGGATAAAGCGGTGAAGGAGCGGATCGTAGATCAGTTCCGCGGTTTTTGTACGGAGATGGAGGGTGCGGCGATCGCTCAGGCTTCCTATCTGAATGACGTACCGTTTGTTATCATTCGGGCGATCTCAGATAAAGCGGATGACAGCGCTTCTGAGGATTATCCGACCTTTGAGAAAAAGGCGGCGCAGCACTGCATCAGACTTGTGGAAGGTTTGCTTGAGGCTTTGGCACAGGAGAGGTAAGAAAAATTATCCCCTGCCGAAGAATCCTTTTTAAATTGAGAAATATCAGAAAATAGGAGAATTTGTCGAACGATTTTGCTTTGCAAATGAATTTTTTCCGGCTATAATGGCGATACTTGAGCGATTGCGGCGACAGGCGCCGTCGTGGATGTAAAAATATATCCATCCGCTTTTACGGATCGCGCGGCTCAGATATTTTTCAAAAAGGGGGATTCAAAATGTTACAGTTCATCATGGATCGAAATTTATTACTTTATTTACTTGCGGCTGCCTGCGTGGTCGGCGTTGCCAGTCAGATGATCTTAAAACAGATTTATGAGAAATTAATAAGGGATACGAAGAATACAGGCGAGCCGGACGGAAGGTTTTTGCAGCAGTTAAGACAGCGTTTTCAATATTGTACACATCTCAATGAAAAAGTAGGGGACGTTCGCGCCTTTATCCAGAGGAGCGTCATGGAGTACCGTTTTTGGGGCATGAGCCTGCATAGCTGGAGACGGCTTGGCGTGGAATGTCTGGTTGTGAGTCTTTTGTGCGCTCTGGGAGGCAATGTGTATTTAATGCGCGGCGGCGCGCATGCCGCGGCAGGCAATGCGTATTTATGGATGGGTATACTGGCGGCTGCGCTTACGGCGGCTGCGTATGGAATTTCAGATACAGGGTATCAAAGGGAATATCTTGAGGTAAGGCTTACGGATTATCTGGAAAACAGCGGAGCCGTAAGAGACTACAGCGAAGCGCAGGACGGGCTGTCGGAGGCAGAGTCATCTTCCCCGATCATATCTGTGGAGACGGGACGAAAGGCGAAGCGCAGGGCGCGTTCAGAAGCGGCGGCTGCGCAGACACGCGCTCAAAAGGAAAAAAATGATCTGAAAGAAAATCTGGCGAGGATGAAAGCCGGAGTGCAGGAGACGGCGGCATCGGCGCAGCGCGAGCGAAACGCAGAGCTTCTGCGGCAAATGCAGCCGGAGGAGCAGGAGCGGATACTAAGAGAGGTGCTTAAAGAATTTCTGTCGTGAGACGCGAAGGAAAGCTGTGTTTTAAAATGAAAGGGCAGCGCAGGCGCGAAAGCCGGAGCAAAATAGCTGCGCAGGTACAAACGTATGAAATAACCGCGCAGGAGCAAAATGCTCAGATGTAAATGTCTATATAAAAAGAGTCTTGCGAAAGAGGTACATGTCTGTTAGAATGAGAAGAAATCTGTCGGGGCGACGGTGTTCGCTTTCGTCGGAAGAATGGGACAAAACCTGTGAGCAAGTGTGGGATGCTGTGGACGGCGCTGCCGTTTCATGGCATCTCTGACGTTTGCATCATTTTACAGTAAGAAAAGAAGGAAAAACATGTCAGAAATAAAGGAAGAACAAAAGAAGGAACAAGAGAAAGAGCAGAAAAAAAGCAGCAGAAAAGAAATTTTCCTGACCGTATGCAGGATACTGGGCGCAGGTCTTGTCGCCGGATTTCTGGTATGGTACTGTCTGCATCCTGAGTATTACAGCGGGGAAGAGGCGAAGATTTCTCTGTTTGAAAGCAGGAAAACGTATGTGATGATCGCATTCTCGACGGTACTGATCGCCCTGTGCCTCATTCCGAACAGACTATCGCAGCGGGCAAACCGGATCGCCGGATGGGTATGGTTTGCAGTATCGCCGTTTGCCATTTATTTTTCTTTGCTGTATTTAAATGCAGAAAAATTTAAAATTGAATTTTTTGAACTGAACCGGATCGCGCTGTTTTTCACTTTCTGGTTTTTGTATCTGCTGGTATCAGGCGTGCTTCTCATTTTCGGAAGTCTCCGCGCCGCAGTTATCGTACCGGCCGCGGCGATCGCTGTGCTGGGCATCGCAAACTGTTTCGTGATCTCGTTTCGCGGAATGGCGCTTTCGGGCGGCGACCTGTTTTCGATCAATACGGCGATGACGGTCGTTTCAAGCTATGAGTATAAGCTTGACTGGTTTATGTTTATGGAGCTGTTTCTGACGGTCGGGATATGTATTGTAAGCTGTAAGCTGCGGGGATTTCGCGTATTCCACTGGAAGATACGCGTGCTTTTGCTGTGCGTCTGGTGTGTGCTTGCAGGAGCATATTATCATATCTGCTGTCAGACTTCGTATCTGGAGGATCACGACATCCGTTCCGGCGGATTTTCCCATCAGCTTCGTTACAAGCAGTACGATATGCTTTTTACGACTCTTTGCACCTGCTTTTACATGGTTGCGGATAAGCCGGACGGCTATTCGGTGGAACGCGTCGAGGAGCTTGCGCAGGAATACATTACAGGAGCAGATCGGGAAGAACAGGATGGCATCGCCGGAGCAGGTAAGGATGCTGTGGATAGTATCGCCGGAGCAGATAGTGACGCTCAGGATGGCATCACCGGAACAGGCAGAGACGCTCAGGAGAATCGCTTAGATCAGGCAGGGCTTTCTGTTTTGGGAAATACGGCGCATGCATCGGAAACGGAACAGTCAAAGAGCGCAGAATCTGTGCAGGATACAAAAATGCCGCATCTTGTTGTGATCATGAATGAATCGTTTGCCGACTACTCCGATATAGGGGCAGGCATTGATTTTTCTGAGGACTGCATGCCGTTTATCCACGGTCTGACTGAGGATACGATAAAGGGAACGGCGTATGCCTCGATTTTCGGCGCCAATACTCCGAATTCGGAATATGAATTTCTGACGGGAAATACAATGGGCTTCCTGCCGGAGACGTCCGTCGGCTTTAATGTATTTGTGCGCGGAAATATGCCTTCGCTTGCTTCACAGCTAAAAAGTCTCGGTTATACGACTCTGGCGATGCATCCGTACCGCGGTACAAATTACAGGAGGCATATTGTTTATCCGCAGATCGGGTTTGACGCTTATTATGACAGGAAGCATTTTATTTCTCCACAGTATATCCGCAGGTATATTTCGGACGAGACGCTTTATAAGCGAATCATACGAGAGTTTGAAAAGCATGTTGAGGAAAGTGACGCTCCGCTTTTTAGCTATAATGTTACGATACAGAATCATGGAGGCTATACCTCGTCAAGCGTGCAGAACCTCAAGACGAATATTCGGGTGTTAAATGAGGGCGTCGATACCTTTCAGGTGCAGCAGCATGCGAATCTGGTAAGAGCGTCCGATGAGGCGTTTGAACAGCTTATAGAGTATTTTTCCAACCGCGAGGAGCCGGTGGTCGTAGTGATGTTCGGGGATCATCAGGCGAGTCTCGGTACAGCCACGTATGAGTACCTGATCGGAAAAGAGGAGGGGCTTACGCCGGAAGAGCTGATGGAGAAGTATAAGGTGCCGTTTGTCGCATGGGCGAATTACGATATTGAAGAGGAGATCATTGAAAAGACGAGCCTGAATTATCTGTACAGCATTCTTGCGGACAGACTGGAGCTTCCCATGACAGGGTACCAGAGGTATCTGCTCGATTTAAGCGAAGAGATTCCGGTGCTCGCAGCAGGAGGCTACTGGACAAAGGACGGAGATTTTTATGAGCTGGATGACGAGACGTCGCCGTACTTTGAGAAGGTCAATGATTATAATATTCTGGAATACAATTACATACTCGGCGGAAAAGACAGGAATATGGAGCTGTTTAGCGCCGTAGGATAGAAGCCGCAGGTACAAAAGAGGGGATAGAGCTTAACGCTCGATCCCCTTTCTTGCAGCCATTCCCTGATCGAACGGATGCTTGATCTTTCGTATTTCAGAGACGTAGTCTGCGGCGTCGATCAGAGCCTGACTCGGATTTTGACCGGTCAGGATCACTTCGAGATGCTTTGGTTTATTTTTCAGAAAATCGAGTACGCGGGCTTCGTCGAGCAGCCCTGCGCCGATCGTATAGAGCGTTTCGTCGAGAAAAAGTACGTCATAATTTTCGCGGCATGCCTTTTCGGTCACGCGGCGAAGCTGCTCCTCGTAGTACGCTTTGCGCTGCGCCTTTTCTTCCGGTGACATCTGAAAGCTGAATTTTTCGGAAGCAAGCCCGTCAACGATCGTGATATTTTCACAGAGCTGCAAAACCTTGCGCTCGCTTGTTGAATTGTCTTTCATAAACTGGTAGATGAGCACACGCAGGCCAAAGCCTGCCGCCCGTGCGCACAGTCCCATCGCAGTCGTTGTCTTTCCTTTGCCGTTGCCACAGTAGATGTGGATCAGTCCGGTCTGTTTTTCCTCAGTCATGCGGATACCTCCTGCCTGTAGTTGAAGTGTCTGTGATCTGTTGTATTTCGGAAGCAGCGTAAAGATATGGATCGCCGCTTTTATTCATCGATGCTATCATATGCGGTAAAAAGAGCAGTGTCAAGCAAACTGTGAAAAACCGAGGTAAAAAAAGGGAAGGGCAAAATACAAAAAAAGAGTGTCAGAGGAGTAGTTATGTGGTATTATGAGTGACAACGATACTTTGAGGTGATGAGAACGATGAAGATACGAGAAGATAAAAAAGGTCAGAAAAAAGCTGTGCCTGCAAAGGCGTCGGGGCTGCTCCTGATAAGAGCCGCACTTGCCGCAGCGGGGCTTCTTTTTATGCTGCCGCAGACGCAGACAATGGCAAAGGAGTCATCGGATCAGATCGAGGACTGGATGCTCAAGGTAGAGGGGACTCCGGGGGAGCTGATCTTTGGAAAGAAAGAACAGGATTCGGATAAGAAAGAAGATAAGAATACGGAAGATGGAGGAACAGAAGATTTCGGGAATGGCAGTGAAACGCATTCGGAGAAAGACGAATCTCTTTCAGAAGAGGAGGCGGCGCAGGCAAGAGAGGCGCACAGCTTTCTTACGCTGCTTCCTGAAGGATTCCGCTATCCGATGACGTTTGACGAGGCTGCGGCGCAGATTGCAAAAGAGGGAATACATATCGGAGCCGAGATACGCACGATAGAAGATATGCGGCAGATACACGGTGTACGCCCTGTATACCCGAATAAACAGTTTGCAGAGATCTCGTACGATGCGCTGATGGGAAAAAAAGAGAAGAGATCCTTTGCGATGCTTGAGGCGATGCTGCGCGGGCGTCTGGAATCGTATGACGGAGACTGGTCGGTTTACGTAAAGAATCTGACGACACAGGAGAGTCTTGTGATCAATGACGAGCCGATGAAGTCGGCGAGCGTGATGAAGCTGTTTATCATGGGGGCCGTTTATGAAGCGATCGAAAGCGGCGAGCTGGAGCGCACGGAGGAAGTGATGTCTTTGATGGAACTGATGATTACAGTCAGCGACAATGAAGCGTCGAATCAGCTTTTGTATATGCTTGGAGATTCGAGCTACGAGGCAGGGATCGAGCGCGTAAACGAGTTTATCCGCGCGCATGAGTACAGCGCCCGCACCGTGGAGTACAATGGGTTCAGTAATTCGGCGACGGTGATGGACGAAAACCGCTCCAATCAGGTGACGGCAAAGGACTGCGGCGTTTTGCTTGAGGATATTTACCGGCGCAGATGGGGCAGCAGGAAGGTGTCGAATGAGATCGAGCAGATGCTGCTTAACCAGAATACGCGGTACAAGATTCCGGCGGGACTTCCGGAGGGAGTGCTCTGCGGAAACAAGACAGGGGAGATGGAGACGACGGAGAATGATGCGGCGATCATATTCGGCGAGGACTGCGACTATATTCTTGTAGTGCTCTCAAGCGACTGGGGGAGCAAGTCTGAGGCGATAGAGCGGATCGCGTCTGTCTCAGAGATGGTATACGATTTCCTGAACGATTAGTGTAAAAGCAGCAGGGCAGAGAAGCTCTGAAAGAGCAGAGAAAAAACAGCAGGCAGAGAAGCTCTGAAAAGGGCAGGGAATAAAGAAGTATGAGAAGGAGAGGTACGATGTTTCGTTTATGGGGAAAAATATGGAAGGACAGCCGTATGGTCTGTGACACAGTATATGAAGAGGAGAGCGATGATACGCGCACGCACAAGATCTTCCGCGGACTGGAGGAGATATGCAGAGAATTCGATCTCGGCAAACCGATCTGGCTGGATGCGACGGTGTCGGAGTTTAAGCGGCACAGCAAAGCAAGATTTTATCAGGATGGATTTATAGAAGAAATTGATTTTGATTATCTGGAAATACAGGTATTGCAGGAAGGATAGAAGTGAAAATACCGTAAAAATGAGGAGTGCCCCCGGCGTCTGGTACACCGGAGGCTATTATGAAAAAATTTATCAATTTAGGTTTGAGAATCTCTCTCAAGAACTGATTATAATATAGCATGCACTTGTGAACAAAGTATGAACAAACAATAAATAATCAGTAAAAGCGACGAAAAAATAGTATCTAATCAAAAAATATTGTACGATTTGCACATTTAAAGTGATAAAGTGAATGGGTAAATTTTCTAAAACAGGTTTCTTTTAGACCTGAATTGTAGTAAAATTGAAGAAAAAAGCTTTTGGAAAGGAGAATGGATATGGGAAAAACACCAACACCGCATATTGAGGCAAAAGCAGGGGATTTTGCAAAGACCGTATTGATGCCGGGCGATCCGCTTCGGGCAAAATACGTTGCAGAGACGTTTCTGGAAGATACGGTGCTTGTAAATCAGGTGCGCGGGATCAACGGTTTTACGGGTACGTATAAGGGAAAACGCGTTTCCGTTATGGCGAGCGGGATGGGGATGCCATCGATCGGTATTTACTCGTATGAGCTGTACCATTTTTATGATGTTGACAATATTATCCGCATAGGGACTGCCGGAGCGATGCAGCCGGAGCTTGCGATCAGAGATGTTGTGCTCGGTATGGGAGCGTGTACGGATTCAAATTATGCTTCTCAGTTTTGTCTGCCGGGAACGTATGCGCCGACGGCTTCTTATGAGCTTCTTTCAAAAGCTGTGGCGGTCATTGAGAAAATGGGAAATATCAGGTACAAAGTCGGCAATCTGCTCTCTTCAGATGCTTTTTATAATGACAATCCGCAGACGACCGCTCTGTGGCAGAAGATGGGCGTGCTTGCCGTGGAGATGGAGGCGGCCGCACTGTATATGAATGCAGCCCGCTGCGGGAAAAATGCGCTTGCGATCTGCACGATCTCCGACAGCCTCGTTACAGGCGCGGCAACGACATCGGAGGAACGCCAGTCGAGCTTTGCGGATATGGTAAAGATCGCACTGGAAACGGCATAAGGAGAATGCCGCATGGTATGAAAGGTTACATTGTTTGGAGGAAAAGATGGAAGACAGAGAAAAACTGATGGAAATAGAAGAAAGGAAGGATGAGGCAGGCCTTGGACGGCAGAGCAAGAGAACTGTTTATGTGGTAGGACATAAGAATCCCGATACGGATTCTATCTGCTCGGCGATCTCATACGCATATTTGAAAAACCAGATCAGTCCGAAATACCACTATGTACCGGCAAGAGCAGGACAGGTCAGCGCGGAGACGCAGTACGTGCTGGAACGGTTCGGAATGGAGACGCCGGCTCTTCTTGAAAACATCGGAACGAGAGTAAAGGATATGGATATCCGCAACGTGCCGGGGGTGCTCAGCAATATCTCTTTGAAGCACGCGTGGACGCTGATGATGACGCAGAATGTATTTACGCTCCCGATCACGAATGAGAAGAATCAGTTAAAGGGCGTGATCACGACGAACGATATTGCAAAGTCCTACATGGAGGAGTACGACAGTGCGATCGTATCTGTTGCAAAAACTCCGTACCGCAATATTCTTGAAACACTTGACGCCGAGATGATCGTCGGAGATCCGGAGGGTTATTTTGATAAGGGAAAAGTCGTTATCGCAGCGGCAAATCCGGATGTGATGGAAAATTATATCGAGGAGCACGATATGGTCGTGCTCGGCAACCGCTATGAGTCGCAGCTTTGCGCGATTGAAATGCAGGCAGGCTGTATCGTAGTCTGTCTGGGAGCGCCTGTGTCGCGCACGATCAAGAGGCTTGCCGAGGAACGCAATTGTACGATCATTGTGACGCCTCTCGATACGTATGCGGTCGCAAGACTGATCAACCAGAGTATGCCGGTCGATTTCTTTATGAGGAAAGAAAATCTCGTTACCTTCCGTCTGGCAGACTATACAGAAATGATTCGCGAGACGATGTCGAAAAAGAGGTATCGCGACTTCCCGATCCTCGACCGTTCCGGTCAGTACGTAGGAATGATCTCCAGACGAAATCTGTTGGGTGTACACAAAAGAGGACTGATCTTAGTCGACCATAACGAAGTCTCGCAGGCAGTCGACAATGTGCTCGATGCCGAAATTATGGAGATCATCGACCATCACAGGCTCGGTTCTCTGGAGACGATGTCTCCCGTATATTTCAGGAATCAGCCGGTCGGATGTACGGCTACGATCATCTATCAGATATTTATGGAGCAGGGCGTTGCCATTCCGGCAAATATCGCAGGACTTTTGTGCAGCGCGATCATTTCCGATACGCTTGTATTCCGTTCTCCGACATGTACGGCAATGGATATAAACGCGGCAAGGGCGCTTGAAAAGATCGCGGGGATCGAGTGCGAATCATATGCGCAGAAGATGTTTGCGGCAGGCAGCGATCTGAAATCAAAGACGGCGGAGGAGATTCTGTATCAGGATTTCAAGCGGTTTGAGTTCGGAGACTACAATATCGGTATCGGTCAGATCACCTCTATGAACGCAGAGGAGCTTAATAATATCAAGCAGAGGCTGCTTCCTTACATCCGCGAGGTGTATGAAAAAGATGATATGGATATGATATTCTTTATGCTGACCGATATTATAAAAGAATCGACGGAGCTTCTGTGCTGCGGAAAGAATTCCGGAGAGCTTGTGGAGGAAGCGTTTCATCAGAAAAACGGCGGGGAAGGCTGCGTGGATCTTCCGGGCGTCGTATCGAGAAAGAAGCAGCTTGTACCGGCGTTTATGATGGCGATCAGTCAGTTGTAGATCCGGTATAGATGAAACAGTATAGACAGAAAGAAAGGGCATGTGATGGGAAGAGAGAGCTGGAGAGCAGGAAATATGCTCTATCCGCTTCCGGCGGTCATGGTAAGCTGTAAAAGACCGGGAGAAAAGCCGAATATCATTACGGTAGCGTGGACAGGCACCATTTGCAGTTCACCGGCGATGGTATCGATTTCGGTGCGGCCGGAGCGGTATTCTTACGATATTATAAAAGAGACAGGGGAATTTGTGATCAATCTGACGACAGAGGATCTTGTGCGGGCGACAGACTACTGTGGAGTGCGCTCCGGACGGGACGTTGATAAGTTTGCCGAGATGAACCTTACAGCAGGAAGATCCGTGCATGTGGACGCGCCGTATATCGAGGAGAGTCCGGTGAATATCGAGTGCCGCGTGCAGCAGATACTGGAGCTTGGTTCGCACCATATGTTTGTGGC
>CATZPU010000003.1 GCA_958422845.1 uncultured Lachnospiraceae bacterium
CAAGAAAACGCATTTCCTCTCCGTTTCGGATCACGCGTCCGTTCTCATCCGTCACACGCCCGATCACTGCGGACGCCACGCCCGCTTTTGCAAGCGCATCCATCATTGCTTCCGGCTTATCCGTACCGATCAGCAAAGCCCCTGCCGAATACAGGTTATATGGATTGATGTCAAAATATTCACATAATTCTATCGTTTCCTGCTTCACAGGAATCTTTTTTAGATCCACTTCTAATCCGACGCCCGCTCTTTCTGCCATCTCCCACAGCGCAGTAAAAATGCCGCCCTGCGACAGATCGTGCATCGCGCACGGACCGAAGCTGCTCGCGGCTTTCGCCTCCGCCGCCACTGACATCAGCTTTTCAAATTCCTTTGCGCGGTCAATGATGGAGACAGGAAAGCGCTCGGAAAGCTCCTTCTCAAAGGAACGTGCGAGCGCCGCCGTGCCTGCAAGCGCGATCTGCTTCGTCACGATCAGCTCCTGCCCCGCCATCAGTATATTTTCATCGTCTGATACCGATGCGCGGCCGATCCCTGTCATATGATACCACGGACGGCTCACATCACGCGATACCTCCGTGTGCCCTCCTATGATCTGCATGTTCTGCTCCTGCGCGCTTTTTGCTATCCTGCGCATATCTTCTTTAAGCGCCGCTTCCTCATACTCTGCCGGAATCACGGCATGTACGATCAGCGCCTGCGGAACAGCCTTTGATGCAAAAAGATTGTTTGCCGCCGCGACCACCAGCGCCTCCGGCCGATCCCGAAATCCCGGCGCAGCGCTCACAGCAGTATATGCCGAAGTAGATCCTGCCTCCTGCGGCAAAAATGCACAGTCCGCGCCGTAATGCGCTGACGCTGCCTGACCGGACTGCGTATTTATTTGTCTCAGCACGGAACGCTGAAGAGGCGCCTGTGCAAGCTTTCCTGTACGCATATTGTCACCTGATGCTTTCTGTTCTTATTTTCTGCACAGCATTTTGATACTGTATAAGCGCAGCGTCAGCATACACAAAGATACCGCATCCGGTCCCTGTACACTGACGCTTCTTTTCTGCCGTACTGATGTATCGCTATACCGATACTTTTTCCGCCATGCCGACCTATGTCTTCACAGCTCTCTCATTATTATAAACTCTTTATTCGATCACGGTCACTCCGCCATCGTCCCATACCTCAGGAGGATCGGTAAGCGGCGCGTCTGTCTGGGGCGCATCCGTCTGCGGCGCATTTGTCTGAGGAGCTTCTGTCTGAGGCTGTGTCTCCGACTGCTGTGTTTCCGACTGCTGCGTCTCTGACTGCTGCTGCACTCCGTTTGCCATGATGCTCTGTACCTGAGACAGGTTATTCTGACCGATCGCCCCGTAAAGAGCGCTCGCCAATGCCTGATTATCCGTCAGCACGCCTACCTCATAGATCGCCGGAGACGCCTGATAATTGCTGCTGTTTACCTGAATCGTCTCAGAAAGAACACCGTCGTAGTAGATATTTTTCCAGAGCACTGCCGATAATCCCTGATGCGGAGACTGCACCTGCATCAGATAACCGACATTCTGATCTGTCTTTGCCACAAGCTTAATGTTCTGCGCCGGATCTGTCTGTCCTGTCGTCTCGCTTACAAACTCGATCGAACGGTTGGACGGGCGCGTATCGACTCCGAAGATCGTAAAGTTCAAAGTTCCGTAATAGGCAGAGCCCGATATAAAGATCGGATATTCCAGCGTATTCGTAAACGCCAGATCCATCACGCCTTCTGCAATAGCAGCATCTTTTGACGGATCGACGTAATTAACGATCATCGTGTGATTCGAGCGGGCGTCGATCTGCACCTCCGCCTTTAAAAGCGCATTGTAAAGCGTCGTTGACACCTGACAGATACCGCCGCCGTAGGAATCCACTACCTGCCCAGCCTCATAAGAAGGCGCAAGCTCATATCCATTCTCCGCCGTAAAAGGAATGACCGCGCTCGTAACGGAAAAGCTCTCTCCCGGCATCAGAAGCGTTCCGTTTATCTTTGCGACACCGTTTTCTACATTTTTCGCTCTTGCTGCCGACGATGCGGAATAATCTGTCGTTGCCGAACCGAGCACATCATCCATCTGCTCTAAAAGCTCCGCCGTAAGCACCGGAGATACACGGTCTACCGTCGCCTCGATCGTCACATCGCCCGCCTCGTATTTATCCAGATGCTCCTGCAGGCTCGCAAGCGTTGCCTCTGCGTCGAGCGTCAGTCCGTCCGTACCGCCTTCTACGTGCAGACCTCCGTCCTCACCGACATAACACGTACCCTCGACCGGCTCTGAATTGAACTGGGCGCATGATTCTACAAAGGCTTTCTCGGCATCCTCATCAAGCTCGTATTCGATCTCATACTGCGCGCTCTGATTCTGCAAGTCTTTCTGTTCCTTGTAACGGCGCACGATATTTCCTGTCTGCCCAAGCTGGCTGACTTCCTCGATCAGCTCCGGATTTTTCCATTGCAGACCAAGCTCATTCCAGCTTTTTGTGATGACAGAATCTCCCATCTGAAGCGTGATCGCAGAAGAGCCCAGTTTCTCTACCTCGTCTTTTACGTACGCTTCGGCTTCTTCAGGCGTCATGCCGCTTACATCCTTATCGCCGATAAAAACGCCCTGACTGATCACAGCCTCTGCTTCCTGCGCGGATACTGCCGCCGTACCCCCACAGACGCACAAAAGAAGCGCGAGCGCGCCGCCTGCTGTCTTCCATTTCTTTTTCATAAAATATATTCCCCTTTAAGATCTGCCCCGGTCGATCAGACAAACGCGGACAGAAGTGTACTGCAGACCATCGCAAGTACAATTATGATCACAATTGCCGCTGCTATTTTTTTCTGTGTCTTTGAATTGTTGAAGTTCATCATCCTTATTCACCTCTTCATTTTTCCGTACTGCAATATGATTCCGTCAATCATTCGGGACGCCTCGCTCTTTGTCAGCATCTCGATTTTAACGTTACTGTCTATTCTATGATATTTTAATAAATCCCGCAAGTATACTTTTTGTGAATTTGTGACCGGTCCCTCTTTTTTTACCTTAAAAACAAGCTCTGACGCTTCAAACAGCTCCGGTCTGCTCCCGCTAAACTCCTCTTTCAGACGTTCATAGAGCCTCGCCGCTGTCAGGGCATCGTCGAGCGCGCGGTGATGCTGCGCCTGCGGTATCTCATAATGCGCCGCCATCTTATCGAGAGATTTGCCGGAAAGCTCCGGAAGACAGCTTCTCGATATCGCAAGCGTATCGACTCCCTTTCGCTCAAACGTCCCTCCGAGATTTACGACATTTCGCTTCATAAAGCTGTAATCGAAAAGAACATTGTGCCCAAGCAAAACGCTGTCTCCGGCAAATTCCAAAAAGCCTTCTACCGCCTTGCGCGTATCGGGGCTTCCCTCCACCATCTCCCGCGTGATGCCTGTAAGCTCCGTGATTCGCTCCGGTATCTCTGCTCCGCAGTCGACAAACGTCTCATACGTCCCCGTCACCTCGCCGCATACGACCTTCACAGCACCTATTTCCAGTATTTTATCGTATTTCGGGCGCAGACCTGTCGTTTCCAGATCAAACGCCACATAGCTTTCTACCATTATCTCCTCTCCTAACTGTATACTCCTGCCTCTTCTGCAGATACGTCCTGTCGCTCAGTCCGCAAAAGCATTCCTATACCGCACGGCTGCTCAGTCCGTGAGAACGCTTATATACTGCACGGCGGCATCATTCGTAAGCGGATCACGCTTTGCGTAATCAAACAGCGCCCAGATACCTTCGCCATGCTCCGTCTGCATCGGATTTTCTGTCTGCCTGCCGTTCTCCTGCTGTCTGCCTCCACGCAGCATTTGTACGTACTGTTCCGGCTTTTTCGCAAACTGCTCCAAATGCGTCATTCTCATCATCTGCTTCCACGATCTGCCCTCATATTCCGGCAGAAAACGCCGCTCCTGCTCCTCCTGCTGATAAAACCGAACGACATCCTTTTGATCTTCCTGCATATCCCTCGCCCATACCGGACGGCTCTTTGCATTTTCCCGCAGATAAAAATCAAAGGTAAGAAGCTCGTCAAACGCTGTTTCTATCGCTTCCGCCTGCATTTTCGTTTTCGCCTGCAAGTCATCCGCATTCGTCTGTATCGTCTCCCGTATAAATCCGCGCAGCATCTCAAACCGCTGCATTCTTGAATATGACCGTTCCTGAGAGCTTCTTTCCTTATAATAGTCTGCAAGAGCCGCATACACTTCAAACGGCCGGACAAACATCTGCTCAAGCGCCTCCATCGTATACCGGAACTGCTGACTGTTGTAATACACTTCAAGCATCTCCTCGACTTCTTTTAAGCGAAGCAGCTCCTCACACGTGATCCAGCGCGTCGCAAGCACCTCATACGGCGCAGTGCTGCGGTAAATGATCCCGTACTCCTTTGCGCACTGATGCATCCTTGAACCGCGCAGTACCTTTAGGAAACCAAGCTGCAATTCCTGCGGCTTAAGCCTGTATACATCGTCAAAAGATTTTTGGAAGCTTTCAAAATCCTCATACGGCAGTCCCGCGATCAGATCGAGGTGCTGATGGATATTTTTCCCTTCTGCAATACGTTCGGAACACCGCACGATCGCATCAAACTCCGTTTTGCGGCAGATAGCGTCAATTGCAGCTTCGTTCGTCGTCTGTACTCCGATCTCAAGCTGCACGAGTCCTGCGCGCATCGTCCCAAGCAGCTCAAGCTCTTCCTGCGTCAGAATATCCGCAGCTATCTCAAAATGGAAATTCGTCACACCGTTGTCGTGCTCCCTGATATATCTCCATATCTCAAGCGCATGGCTTGGTCTGGCATTAAAGGTACGGTCAACAAATTTCACCTGCGGAACTTTCTGCTCCAGAAAATAAGAAAGTTCTTTCTTTACGAGAGAAAGGCTGCGAAAACGCACGCGCTTATCGAGCGACGACAGACAGTAGCTGCATGAAAACGGGCAGCCCCTGCTGCTTTCATAGTAGATGATCCTGTTTGCAAAGACCTCTTCGCTTCCTTTTAAAAACGGACTGTCATAGATAAACGGAATCTCATCGAGAGACGTCATCGGCGCGGCAGCCTGCGTCTCGACGATCTCATCGGCGCACCTGTATACGATTCCCTGTATTTCCCGCAGATCCGGTGTTTCTCCCTGCATCCGCTCTGCTTGTTCTGCCGTCTCTGCTGCCTGCTCCGCTTTCTCCATACGCTCTGTCTCTGCATAATATCTCAGCACTTGCGCAAACGTCCGCTCTCCCTCGCCGCACATCACGCCGTCAAACTGCAGATATTCCTCCAGAAAGCTCCTTGCATCGTAAGAAACCTCCGGTCCCCCTGCCCAGATCACAAGCTTTGGCAAAACCTTGCGCAGATTTTCGGCAAGCTCTACGATCATGCGGCGGTTCCAGATATAGCAGGAAAAAAACAGAAGCTGCGGTTTTTTACTGTAAATGGAACGGAAAATATCATCTGTCTGATGATTGATCGTATATTCCGCCAATTCCACTTCTTCTCCGTATTTTCCTGCGGAAGCTTTCAGGCTGTATACTGCTAAATTTGAATGAATATATTTGGCGTTGACCGCCACGAGCAAAATGTTCATAATTCTTCTCCTGTAGTACAGAAAAGACAGGGGATCTTTCTTTCACAACCCCCTGCCCCAAGTTCTGTCATACTGTCTGTATATCTGCTAATTACAGCACCATTCTGGCTGCGCCGCAGATCCCCGCGTCATTTCCAAGCGTCGCAAGCGCAAATTCTGTCTCGCGGCATGCGGAAAACGCGTATTTCTGATACGGCGCTGTCACATAATCAAGAAGTATCTGACCTGCTTTTGAGACGCCGCCTCCGATCACGATGATCTCCGGATCGGCAACTGCCGCAAATACTGCAAGCGCTTTTCCAAGATATGTACCGAAACGCTCCGCTACCTGCACTGCCAGAGCATCTCCTTCTTTTACAGCATCCCACACGGCTTTCGCTGTCACCTCGCACTCCCGAAGTACAGACGGCGCTTTCGTCGATGCCAGAAGCTCTTTCGCAAGGCGGACGATACCTGTCGCTGAAGCCACTTGCTCCAGACAGCCGCAATTACCGCAGTTGCAGGGATCGGTTATCGAATCCTCCACATGCGCGTGCCCGATCTCTCCGGCAGCGCCGTGCGCTCCTGCCACGATCTTATCATTGATGATAATGCCGCCGCCTACGCCTGTGCCGAGAGTCACCATGATCATGCTGTGATGACCTGCTCCGCCGCCCTTCCAGAGTTCGCCAAGAGCCGCTACGTTCGCATCATTTCCTGCCTTGACCGGAAATCCCGTCAGCTTCTCAAGATCGCCTGAAATATTCACATAGCCCCAGTGCAGGTTTACTGCGCACGGCACCTCGCCCGCTTCATTGACCGGTCCCGGCACTCCGACGCCGATTCCCGCGATCTCCCCGCGATCCAGTCCCTTCTGTTCGATCTTTTCTGCGATCGTCTGCGCAACGTCGGGAAGAATATTGACGCCGTCATTTTCTGTGCGCGTCGGTATCTCCCATTTGTCAAGCAGCTCTCCGCTGACATCAAACAGACCGCATTTTACTGTTGTACCGCCGACATCGATTCCAAAACAATATTTTTTCATATTCTATTCCTGCTTTCCTGAGTTTTTCATTAAGCTGTTCTGTACACGGTTGTAAAGCTCCTGCGCCGCATTGTAGCCCATCTTCTTCTGACGGTGGTTGACTGCCGCCGACTCAACGATCACGGCAAGATTTCGTCCCGGACGGATAGGAAGTGAATGGCAGACTACGCGGTTTCCGAGGAATTCTGTATATTCCTCCTCAAGACCGAGACGGTCGTATTCCTTATCGCGGTCCCACTCCTCAAGCTTGATTACAAGATCGATCGACTGCGTATTCTTAACGCTCTCCACACCGAACAGCGTTTTTACATCGATAATACCGATACCGCGAAGCTCGATAAAATGCCGCGTAATATCCGGCGCGCTTCCGATCAGCGTCTCGTCGCTGACTCTCCTGATCTCTACAACGTCGTCTGATACGAGACGGTGACCTCTCTTGATAAGCTCAAGAGCCGCCTCGCTCTTACCGATACCGCTCTCACCCATGATCAGAACGCCTTCGCCGTAAACATCCACGAGTACGCCGTGTATCGAGATGCACGGTGCAAGCTCTACATTGAGCCAGCGGATGATCTCAGCCATAAAATCTGACGTCGTTATCTTTGTCCTGAAGATCGGCACTTCATACTGCCTTGCCAGACGCAGCATATCCTCATCCGGCTCCGTCATCGTGGTATAAATAATACACGGCACCTGATAAGATAAAAATTTCTCGTACGCCGGAATCTTCACCTCTTTCGGCAGATGCTCAAGATACGTATATTCCACGTATCCGATGATCTGTACGCGCTGCGAATAAAAATGATCAAAATATCCCGTAAGCTGAAGCGCCGGACGGTTGATCTCGGAAGTGACGACCTTTTTCCCTGACATATCGATCTCCGGCGTCAGGTTCTCCAGCTTCATCTTTTCTGCCAGCTTCTCAAGCGTGACACTGCTCACCATACCTGTCATTACAAAACCCTCCTGCTTTGTTCTTAATTTCTATTATAATAAGTCCTCCATGCTTTGTCCAGACGTAAGAATCGTTTATTTGCCATACAGCTTTTACTTCGCAGACAAATCCTCTTCCGTCACGGTCACCTGTCCCGCCGCATCCGGCGAATGAAAAAATTCATACACCTGACGGGCGCTCCTTGCGTTCATGGACGGTGCATTGGCAAGCTGTTCCAGCGTCGCATCACGGATCGCCTCTGTTGTTTTAAAAGTACGCAGCAGCGCCTTCCGCCGCGTCGGTCCGATTCCTTCAATATCGTCAAGTATGGAACGTACCTGTCCCTTGCTGCGCAGACTTCTGTGGTACTCGATCGCAAAGCGGTGCGCCTCATCCTGTATCCTCGTCACCAGTTTGAAGGCTTCTGAACGCGTATCAATAGGGATCTCCACATTATTGAAATAGATTCCTCTTGTCCGGTGAAAATCATCCTTTACCATGCCGCAGACAGGAATCGCGATTCCGAGCTTTTCCAAAACGCCAAGCGCGATATTGACCTGTCCTCTGCCTCCGTCCATCATCAGAAGATCGGGAAAACGGCTGAAGCTTCCCAGCTCATATCCCAGTCCTTTCTGTTCAAGCTCTTTTCGTTCTTCCAGACCGTGTACAAACCGCCTCGTCAGCACCTCTTCCATACTTGCGTAATCATTCGGTCCCTGTACGCTCTTTATCTTGAATTTCCGGTAATCGCTGCGCTTTGGTTTGCCCTTTTCGTAAACGATCATCGAGCCGACCGATTCAAATCCGCTGATATTTGAAATATCAAACGCCTCCATCCGCATCGCCCGTCCGATACCAAGCAGCTCTTCGATCTCATGCACGGCTCCTATCGTCCTGCCTTCCTCTCTCTTGATACGCTCCCGATCCTGCGAAAGGACGATCGAGGCATTCTCTCTGGCAAGCTCGACGAGTTTCTCCTTCGTACCCTTTTTCGGCACCTTAAGGTACACCCGCTGCTCCCTCTTCTCACTCAGCCACTTTTCGATGATCTCCTGATCCTCCACCTCCGTCTCAAGCATCAGCTCCCGCGGTATGAACGGCGTTCCGGCGTAATACTGTTTGATGAAACTTCCGAGAATGACTGCTTTCGTATCGTGCGGCGCCACGCGAAGGTAAAAATGCTCGCGCCCGATCATCTTTCCGCCGCGGATAAAGAAAACCTGTACGACAGCATCGCCGCCGTCCACGCTAAGCGCCAGAACGTCCTTGTCCTCTCCGTCACCATGCGTAATCTTCTGACGCTGTGCGACCTGTCTGATACTCTCGATCAGGTCGCGATACTGGGCTGCCTCCTCGAATTCCATATTTTCTGCCGCATCATTCATCTTCTTTTGCAGCATTTCTATCACAGGAGCATGATTGCCGTTCAGAAACTCAAGCGCACCGTCGATCGACCTGCGGTACTCCTCTTTTGTGATATTCCCCTGACACGGAGCCGTACACTGGCCGATGTGGTAATACAGGCACGGGCGTTCCTTTCCGCAGTCGCGCGGCAGATTCTTCTGACAGCTTCGCAGTTTATACAGCTTGCGTATCAGCTCGATCGTATCTTTCACCGCCGCCGCGCTCGTGTACGGCCCGAAATATTTTGATTTATCCTTTTTCATCCTACGGGCAAAAAGCACGCGCGGATAATCCTCTCCGAGAGTAACCTTGATAAAAGGATAGCTTTTGTCATCCTTGAGCATCGTATTATACTTCGGCCTGTGCTCCTTGATTAGATTTGATTCAAGCACCAGCGCCTCAAGCTCCGAATCCGTCACAATATATTCAAACCTGCGAATGCGCTCGACCATCTGCATGATCTTCACGCTCTTTCCTCTGCTGCTCTGGAAATACTGCCGCACACGGTTGCGCAGGCTGATCGCCTTTCCCACATAGATAATATCGTCGTGCTCGTCGTGCATGATATATACGCCGGGGCGGGCAGGCAGCTTTTTCAGTTCTTCTTCTATATTAAACATGCAGTCGTCCTTTCTCGTTATAAAAAGTTACCAGACTGTAAATTTCCAATCACGTCTTCCTCATTATAGCACAGAGAAAATACGCAGTCATTAAAAGAATCCTGCTCGCAGGATTCTCCGCCTGCGGCGTTGCTGAGCGCCAGCGACGCTCGTTTAGCAACGACCGAAGCGGAGCGTAGATTGCATTTGCGACATCTTCCTATCCGCCGCAGTGCGATCCCGCGGAGCGTTTTGTGTCAGGGAAAGACTTCCGCGCGTCAGCGTGACACAGTCTTTTCATGGCACAAAAAAGACGCTCTGTTTCAAGCGCCTTTTCATTCCGGTTACTGTTCACTCCGTTCACAGCAACCCTTATCTTACCACATCACATCCAGCAGATCGGCTTTCGCCGGATTGATGCGTATCTCCACATCGTAGGAACGGTCAAAATCATACGTACTGAATTTGTGCTCCTTCAGCTCACCGAGGAACTGATCGCGGCACTCCATAAGAAGCTGCATCATCTCCCCAAACGCAAGCCCCTCTTTCCAGTATACGCCGACCTCTGCCGTCTTTCCGCGCGGATGCCCTGTCGTTCCCGTATCCTCATAGACCTCTGTATGACCGAGATACACTTCTCCGAAAGAACCTGCATACGTCACATCGAACCAAACCTCATCGAGCGGCACTGTCTTATCCTCCGTCACTTCAATATCATGCGACGCCCAGTACAGATACGGACGGAGCGCATCGTATTTCTGCGTTCCAAGCTCCCATACGAGCCGTTCTGTTTTCATGCTCTCTTCTGCAAGTGCGACGTGTCCCTGATATTCCATCTCACTGTACTCCGTAAACCCGATCCCTGCTCCGAGTCCTGTAAGCAGTACGCCGGACAGGATCAAAACTGCCATACTTTTCCGAAATGTCATTACGCTTCCTCCCCTCTGCTTTCCTGACGCGCGCTGTTTTCCTCCATCCTGCGTTCTTCCCTGCGGATACGTTCTTCTTCTATCCTGCGCTCTTCCAGTCGGATCCTCTGTTCTTCCAGTTCAAGCTCTTTCTGTCGGATACTGCGCTCCTCCTGCCGGATCTTTTTGCCGTTCTTTCCTGCAAATACGAAGCTCAGCAAAATACCGGCAGCCCCAAGAGAGCACAAAACCAGTCCGAAAGCTATAACGCCGATCCCGATCACCGGATAGCCCTGTGTCATCAGTACGGCAAGCATCCCTGCACAGAAGAGGCAGAACAGACCGAACAGTAAAAACGGAGCAGAGCATATCAGAAATGTCAGCTTCACACACCCGATGACACATATCTTTACGACCCTGATGCATCCATCCCAGAAACGTCGAAGAAGCGAAGGTCTTCTTAAACCTTTTGCCCTCTCTTCATGAAGCTCTCTGCGTTTTTCTCTGTTTTCTTCGTACTGTACGCGTCGTTTTGCGCGGCGTACTTCACGCTCTTCCCGCTGCTTCTGCCGCCTTTCTTCTCTCTCCCCGCGCTGTTTTTGGCGCGCTTCTTCCCTTTCCTGATACTGCTGCGACTGCGCTTCCTCCGGTGACGGACGTCCGCACATACGGCGTATCAGACGGCAGCAGCCATCCCACAGCGTACACGCAAGATTCCACCAGAACAGAAAAAAACGCTTTACCAGCTGCCACAGCCGCGCCCCTGCGTGCCTGACTGCCCTTGTGGCGCTTTGCAGCGCGCTCCCTGCTTTTTCAGCAGTCTCACCGGCAGCCCTGCGGACTGTCTGCGCTATGTTTTTTTCTTTTTCACTGCTCTCCTTTGTTTCTCCTGACGCATATTCCGTATTGATACTGTATGCGTCCAGAAGCTCCCCGATCAGTTCCTCGATACTGCCAAAATCCTTTACTGCTTCTTCCTCACTCATGCCATTCGCAATCTTCAGGTCGATATGCTGCGCATACTCTCCCAGAACGTCCTGACGCTCCTTCTCATTGAGCACATGCAGCCGCTTTTCAAGCTCCTGCAAAAACTCCGCTTTACTCATTATCATTCTCCTCCAAAAAATCATTTACCTTTTTCCAGAAACCGTGCCACTCGCCTACCAGCTTTTCGAGATACAGCACCCCCGCAGCCGTCAGATGATAATACTTGCGCGGCGGTCCCTCTGATGATTCCCGCAGATACGTCTCGAAATAGTGTTCATTCGTCAAACGCTTCAAAAGCGGATAAATTGTCCCTTCGTTCACATCGATGACTCTCGACACCTCGGCAACCAGCTCATAACCGTACATATCTTTCCGGCTGACTGCCACGAGCACGACCATCTCAAGAACTCCTTTTTTAAATTGAGGATTCATGGTTCATCCCCCCTGACTTCCTTCATCCCGATACGTTCTGTATCGCATGCTTTATTTCTTGTATATATATTATACCTAGTACCTTACATTGTCAAGTACCTGAAATAAAATAATAGTGACGATGCAAATACATCCTATCTGCACCGCCACCTTTCCTGCACTGTACCCTTACTTCACGCGAATTCCTTTCCTACACGACAGGCTTATCCGCGCTTTTGATAATCCTTTTTGCTGCATTTTGGCAGACCGCTCTTGTTCCAGCGCATGCCCATCCGGTTCCATGTTTTCTCTCCGACGAGGAAAAATCCGCCCTGCGCATCGAGCACGTACCACTTTCCGCCGATCTGAACCATATTCCACTGGTGACTCGGATTGCTTGCCTGTGAATTCGCATGGACGTATCTGCACGGTACGCCGATCGCATCGCATAGCGCCTTCATCCCTCTTGCATAGCCGGAGCACTGAGCTTCCCCGTAAACGAGCGCTCCCCATGCAGTATTTGCACCGTTGTACTGCCATCCCCGCCATGCGTAGCTGCAATTGTTCCGAAGATAAAGAAACGCCGCGTATACTTTTTCATAATCGCTCATGCCTTTGCGGATATAATTATCCTTGAAGCTCTGTACGACACGGCGCACCTCCGTCAGTTTGCCTGAACTAAGAGACGGACCGTATACACTCCCCGTCCCGTAGCTGCCCTTTACCGTCAGCTTTTTCGTTTTCACCTTATAAATATCGCTAAACTCACTGTACAGTTTCTTCCCGTTTGCTTTTCCGTACGCCCTTACCTTGTATTTGTAAGTCTTTCCCGATCTCAGCCCGCGATCCGTAAAAGTTGTCAGCCCCGCCTTTTTCAGCTTCTTTACTTTCTTCCACACGCCGCCGTCCTGCCGGTAGACCTCATATCCCTTCGCCCCGACAGAAGCATTCCACGTGATCTTTGCCGAAGTATTTCCGGACGCATACGCCTTTCGGATATGCGGTGCGGCGATCGATGTCGTCAGCGCAATCGTATTCGACTCGATCCGCTCATCAAAAACGCCTTGCGGGATCACCAGCTTATAATAATACGTGTTTCCAAGCTCCAGTCCCGTATCGTAAAACAGGACTTCTCCCTTCATATCCGTATCTCCGGTAAGACAAAGCATTTTTCCCTTTGTACCTCTTCGCTGCCACGGACCGCCGTTTACGGAAGTCCACTGCGAGCCGCCATCAAAAATATCGACCAACCGGAATATTCCGCCCTGTGACGGAGACTTATCAGCACGGTACACTTCGTACGTACGGTTCCCCGGAAGATCCGCCAGAATCTCCGCTGTATCAGCTTCTACCGCACCGGCTTTTATAAGCCTGATCTGCTCCTGCGCCGAAACGCGAAGCGGCAGAATGCACAGACAAAACAGAAAGCCAAGCAAGATCGACATGCAGCTTTTTTTCATTTTTTCCTTCATCCTGTTTTCCCCCTGTCTTTTCGCTCCTGTCTCTTTCCAGCTTACGGCTTAAAAAACGAAGCCTTTCACAAACAGGATACATAAATTATAATTCTTTCTTTTTTTCTTTAGATTTCTTTCAGTTTTCAGTCACCGTTTATACACATTTTACCAGTATACTAAAGCCATAAATGAAATGAAGCCACGACAGTGCATGGCGCGTCTGTATTGACGGCGGCTTCGACAAACAGCTATCTTAATTCCGATTAAGTTTTCATACATTTTTCTCTTTCCTTAACTCCTTACGGAGTGCAGAGGGAATGGCATCATCGTCTTTTCGACATTGTCGCCATTCCTTTTTTGCGTGATCCGCATCGCAGATCGCACTAGAATGTACGCAGCTTATCCTCGCTGTCATCGTGCGTATTTTCAATTTTTTTGATCTCAACGTAATACCCGTACTGTTCATTTACTTTGATATATACGCGGTCCCCGACCTTGTGTCCCATGACCGCTTTCCCAAGCGGGGACTCGATACTGATCAGTCCGTTGATCGAGCTGCCCCTCACTGTAGTCACAAGACGGTACACCTCCGTTTCATCATCCTCCTCAAAATAAATGTGTACTGTATTATTGATCCCTACCTCATCATCCTTTGAATCATCCGAGATCACACGCGCCGTTTTCAGCATCCGTTCCAGATACCTGATCCTGCTCTCATTTTTGTTTTTATCTTTTTTTGCAGCGTGATACTCAAAATTTTCGCTCAGATCGCCGTGGGCGCGCGCCTCCTTGACCGCCTCTATTGCTTCCTTGCGGACCACGAGCTTGCGGTAATCGATCTCGTCTTGAATCTTCTTTATATCACTTTCCGTCAACTGGTCATACATATCCTCTATTCCTCCCGAACACAGCGATCTATGCGTGCGTCTTCCGACGCGTATATCTGCTGTCCTCTAAAATTCTGCAAATATTTTCACGCAGGATATGCCTGTATTTTCCGCATATCCTGCGCTGTATTTTACCCACGCTTTACTATCTTTTTTAGCTGCTCTTTAAATGGTATCTTTGCATCCGCGATCTTTCGCGCAATGCGGTAGGAGGTCGTGCCTTTGAGTACCTCAATGGAAGATCTAAGAGCCGCATTTTCATTTCTGAGGAGATTTAGAGATGCTGCCGCGCCATGTCCCCCTATTTCGGGATTTCCAAGCGCAAGTCCCTGAAAGATAAAATCAAAGTCCGTCTCAGAACGTTTTTCAGCTACTGATGTATCGCTCTCCTGCCTGTTTTGACACGCCTCGCCAAGCAGACCGCCATACAGCGCACGGTACTCCCCGCACATCTGCGCCACGCTCTTGTGCTCCATACGCATCACGATCTCTTTCTTTTCCCTGTATTCCTCAGGATGCTCTTTGATATGAAGCAGGAGCTTCAATATCTCCTCCGGTGAAGCGTCCGGTGCGACGAGCCATCCGCCGCCTGTAGCCCGAATCCGCTCACCGACCGCGCCGATATCCGTGCCGACGATCGGAAGTCCGTTCATCCACGCCTCCGATACGGTATAGCAAAACGTCTCTGCCCAGATCGGAAGGATACAGACAAGATCGATCTCATAGTTCTTAAGAAGCTCCGGCAGCTCTTCTTTTTTATAGGTAGAACTGAAATAGCAGTTTTCCTGCGAGATCTCCGACATCTTCTTATCTCCGAGCGTACCGAATACGAACCAGTTGATATTCTGCGTATCCATCGGTATCATCTGCCCTGCTGTAATGCTTCCCTTCTGCGGCACCATTCCGCCAAGGAACGCCACATGCAGGCGGTCTCCCTTCTCGATCCTGCTGCGGTACGTGCCGTGGTACGTCTGACCGTCTGTATACACCGCATCACCGTGCTGCGCATAGATGCGTATCTTTACGGGACCGTCGGAAAGCTTTCTTGAACTCAACCGAATGTCGATTCCACTCATCAGCGCCGAAGGATCGCCAAACGCTTCTACTATATCCGGCCGTGCGACCTTTGAGGTGGCAAAGCATTCCTGCACGCCGTTCTTATCGGTAAGCTCCGCATAGACCTGAATCTCGCTACTTGGCACGCCCGACAGATATACCCATCCTTTGATGTCGCTAAGCGCCTGTGCTTCTCCCGGTATCCGGTCGAGTTTTATGCGCAGCTTTGATTCCTTTTTCGCCTTTTTGACAGGCGGCACGCTTCGCACCTGCCTGCATACTCTGTCTTCTCCGTGGTAAATGACGCGGCTTCGATCGCGAAACTGCGGATAATACGCAAGCAGATTTTCCATTGCGCTGTGCGACGGAAAGATCAGCTCGCGGCACATAGAAAGCGCCCTTCCGTGTTCCCTGCGCCAGATGGACAGATATTCTGTGCTCGGATAGATCTGTTTTTTCTTCCACAGACAGCTTCTGCACCTCTCTTTTTGCTCTTCTTCGGAAAGTCCCTCATCATCTGCAAGACAGAATCTGTTTTCCAAATCGAGCAGCAAAATAGTCGGACACGCATAATAATAATCATGCAGCGTCGCAATCACAGGTATCCCAAGCGCATGCGCCGCATCATAGATCTCCAATGATAAATCCTGCGTATGATGCACATGAACGAGATCGATAGAAAATGCTTTTAACAGCTCCTCGTACATCCGCCGAAGCACGGCGTCATGAAATACCGGAAACTGCGGTTTTTCACCGATCTCAAATTTCAGATGAATTTCTTCTTTGTCTGTATACGCTGTCACGCCGAGAAATTCTCCGTCCCTCGCCGCTACAAAGATATTGTATTCTCCTCGCAGCTCCTCCATAAGCTCTCTGACATGGATCTGCGTTCCGCCGATATTATTTGCAGCCGACTCACGAAAATCAAGGTGTACAACGTACAGAAGATTTTTCTTTTTATTGTGCAGCTTTGTATACATAATAATATTGTCGCGGATCTCCTGCGCCGGATTTTCCATACAGTACAGATGGTTTCTGCGCATCTGCTCCTCATATCTGCTGTTCAAAACAGCGTCGTGTGCCTGTATGAGCGCCTGCTTCTCCTTCGTATCAAAGGACGCTGTGCCTTTGTGATAGACAAACGTATCGTCGCACATCACATGGTGATAGCCCGCATGCTCCGCACGGTTGCAGAAATCATTTTCCTCCCCGTATCCTCTCCCGAAGGTCTCGGCGTCAAAATATCCGATATCGTCGATCACACACCGCTTGATATACATACAGAATCCGACTGCGACCGTGATCTTCGGATAGCGGTGCAGACTGCATCGTTCAATAAGCGCCGCATACTCGTCCACCGTACAGTTTTCCGGCACTTTGTTGTCCTGACACATCACAGGAACAGAACACAGCGTAGCGCTGTTGGAAAGCGGAGTCACTGTCGCGATCGCATCTTCCCTGTACGCGCACGCTGCTATCTTATCCAGCCATCCTTTCGTGACGATCGTATCCGAGTTGAGCAGAAGTACGTCCCGATCGTCCGACAACTGCATTCCTTTATTTACATTGCCGGAGAATCCGAGATTTTTCTCATTGTGAAAGATAAGGATATTCTCCTGTGCAAGAGAATCGAGATACGGAGCGATCCGCTCGTCGGGACTGCAGTCATTGATCAAAATTACTCTGTGCTTGGAAAGATCTGTATGCTTTTTTACACTCGGAATACATAACTGCAGATCATCATAGCCATTGTAAACAGGAATAATAATATCCACTGCCTCTGATTTTCTGTTCATCCTTCTCCTCCAGACACTTCTTATTTTTTCTGCCAGAGCCTCTTCAGCCCTCGCAGCCTGTTCTCTTTCTTATTAAACAGCTCCTGCGTACACTGCAAAAGCTCCTCCATCGTCAGGATCTGTATCCATCCTCCGATCGTCACCTTTGTCAGATCATCCCCATCCAAAATCTGATAGATCGGATCAGAGGTCAGAAACATATCTCCGCGTTCATCGCGATACGCGGCATTTGCGGCAGTCATTTTGCACGTTGTCACTTCCGGATCGATCTTGCAGATACATGCTCTTCCTTCTATCGGATCGAAACGAAGCTTCTGTATATTTTTGAACCTGCGCATATCAAAGGTGACTGTAAACCTGCCGTCTTTTACCCTGGCAGCCTCCATGAGCTTCTCCTGCTCGGAGAACCCGTTTCCGGTATCTGCGAAAAGCTGACACATAAGAGCATCCTTTTCGCGAAGCCGTACGCGAAACTCCTCCAGAGTGATCCCGATCTCTGGCGTGCTGTGCTTAAGCAGACGGTTCGCCCCGACATACTGCTCTGCAAAATACGTTGCCCACTGCCAGTACTGCTTATCCTGCCGCTCTGTCACCGAAAATTCTTCCAGAAGCCGCAGCTTTGCATACTGCTTTTCTAAAAACGGATACGTGCTGTACAGCTCATTGATACTGCGCCACAGAAGAAACGATACGGGTACCGGAAAATCAAACATCCACTCACAGTCGATCACCTGATACCGGCCGCTTTCCGATTCAAAAATATTATCAAGGATCAGATCGATATTCGCAGGAGCGACACACAAAGTATCCTCCGTAATCTCTTCGCCGAATCTCTCACGAAATGCCGCCTTTTCCTCCTGCGTCATCTGCGCCGCATTTACGTGACGCAGCGCATGATCGTCACAGAGGCTTGGTACAATTTCAAACAATTCCCGCAGTCTTTCGATATTCCCGTCTTTTACCGCCTGCTCCGCCTCGTATCCGAGACTCTTTGACTCCAAAAACGGATACATGATGCTGTCTCCCTCTTGTTTTGCGGGAAGCGGCTGCCATCGTTCAAACGTATGCGTATGGGAAAGGAGGCGCTTCATATGTGGAACCGCCTCCGGCTCAACCGGTATTTTTACCGCGCATCTTCCGCCCTTCTCCTCCTGTATCACCGTTGCAATGGAAAAGCGCGCGCTGCGGTCTGTGCTAAGCTTCGCATACTGCACAGGGGATTCAAACGGCTGCTCGCTCATCTCGATCAGAAACGAATTGGCAAACTGCGCCATTACGCCCTCACGCTGCAGGGCGGCTGCCATTTTTTCTTCTGAAAACAGCGCCATACGGTATTTCGTAAAATTCCATGTCGGAGCGCCGTACTTCTGCTCCTTAAGCGATTCATCCGTAAAAATTTCCCGTGGGAATTTATAATCCGGATACGGATAATAAAATTTGTAATGGAAAAGACCGCAGCCACGCATCAGGTTTTCCCACTCTGCTCTGGAAAAGGTGCGCACAGAATTATTTCCCTCATACTCACGCAGCCCGTCAAAATATCCGTCTGTGTGGTCTTCCGGTGCACCTGCAAAGTATTTTAGACCAAGCCTGTTCTCGATCGCCACTAAAATACGGCCGTCCGGTTTCAAAAAGCGCCTGACATTTTGAAGATACGTCTCATACGGACGCTCACCCGGAGTAAAGCTGAGCGCATACTCAAAGACGCCATTAAAAATCACATAGTCAAACTTCTCGTCAAACGCCATATCATTCAGATTCCCGACACGGATCTCAAGATTCTCAAATTCTGCATGGCGTTCATAATTGATCGTTGCACGGCGTTTCGACAGGTCTACTGAGACAACTTTTTTAAGCCGCCTGCAAAGAAGTCCCGTGATCGCGCCGCAGCCGGAACCGATCTCCAGAGCTGTCGCATCCGGAGCAAACGGGTACCAGTTCAGAATGTTCTCACGAATCTTCGAGAGGTGATAAATGACCGGAAATCTCACCTCGCCAAGCTCCTCAAAATCCCTGCCCGAACGCACGATCTCCAGTATTTCCTCCTCTATATCGCCGTCTGAATACAAATCTTCTCCCTTATAATAATCGAGATTCAGTTTTGCCATACTTTCTCCTTTTCACCTGCTCTTTCAAAGCAGCTTTCTCCGTCTATGACAGTGTCACGCTTGAATTCATATCGTAATATCCGACCGTATTTCTGTCAGAGATCACCATCAGACTGCACACATCATACAGCCTGTGAAATACCGTAAATTCGCCGTTCCGGTATCCGGTACAGCCAAGAGAGATAAGATATTCCCCTCCTTGCAGATCAAGTTTCTGGGTAAATGTCACCTCCTGAAACTCTCCCGCCTTTTTCGGCTGCACATCAGCCTTTTCGTACATCGTATTCGTCCCTGTAATTTCAATACCCTGCATATTTTTGATCGTAAACGCATAGATCGGTTCAGAAATATCCTCGTGGAACGCAACCTTCATGCGCACCGAAAACGTACTTCCCTTCATCAGCGTATTTGTGATCAGGCCCGCATCGTCAAGCACAGCGTAGTCGATAATTTCAGCGCCCTTTTCCCCGTACTCGATAAGCTGCGGATTCACGTCGACACTGTCCTTCCAGTTCTGTGCGACATCCTCGATATCATTTACCCGTGAATCCGTCTCAAGCTCTGACGGATCAAACTGATGCACAAGCACCTTTTTGTAAATATCCACCGCTTCCTTCGGTGTTCCCTCAAAGATCTTGTCTCCCTGATTCAGCAGGATCGCGCGGTCGCAGTATTTCGTAATACTTCCAAGGTCGTGACTGACAAACAGGATCGTCCGTCCCTGCTTCTTAAACTCCTCAAACTTACGGTAACACTTTGCCTGAAAGAAAACGTCTCCGACCGACAAAGCTTCATCCACGATCAGAATCTCGGGATCAATATTGATCGCAACAGCAAAAGCCAGCCGCACAAACATACCGCTTGAATATGTCTTGACCGGCTGATACACGTAATCGCCTATATCGGCAAAGCTTAATATCTCATCGAGCCTTGCATCTATCTCTTCTTCAGAAAATCCCATCATCGTACCGTTGAGATACACATTTTCGACTCCGGTATATTCCATATTAAAACCGGCGCCAAGCTCCAACAATGCGGAGATTCTCCCCGACACCTCTGCCCTTCCCTGCGTCGGATTTAATACTCCGGTAATAATCTTCAAGATCGTGGATTTTCCCGAACCGTTCGTCCCGATAATACCAACCGTCTCTCCACGCTTCACTTCAAAACTAATTCCGTTCAAAGCAAATTTTTCCTGAAAATTTTTTTTGCGCGCAAGTCCCAGACTTTCCTTTAAGCGGTCAGACGGTTTGTTGTATAATTTGTAGACCTTCGTCACTTGATCCACGCGAATTGCTATCTCAGAATTCAAAGTCATTCTCCTTTTTCAAATATGAGAGGAGGTGCTTTGAGCTGCACTCTTATCCTCCTATAAAAACACCTCTTTGCTATCCGAGACGCAAGCGCCTCGTTTGCAATCGGTGTTTTTGCACTCCTTTTCTCTAGGCTTTGAGCCGCACCTCGATTTCGCTTCGCTCCATCTCGGTCAGGGCATTCGCCCTATAAAAACACCGCTTCGCTATCTGAGACGCAAGCGCCTCGTTTGCAATCGGTGTTTTTGCACTCCTTTTCTCTGTGCTTTGAGCCGCACCTCGATTCCGCTTCGCTCCATCTCGGTCAGGGCATTCGCCCTATAAAAACACCGCTTCGCTATCTGAGACGCAAGCGCCTCGTTTGCAATCGGTGTTTTTGCACGGCTCAAAGCACATCTGCAAAATGTACGCGGAGGCGTTTGAACACCCAGTTTCCGAACAGAAATACCGCGATCGTAAATCCCCAGAAGTACAGTGTCCAAAGCGGACGCTCCCAGAACCAGTTTTTGTATATAAACGCATCACGATAGCCCGATACGATATAGTAGATCGGATTCAGTTTCAGAATTGTCAAAAGCGTCTTATGTGACGCGAGCATATCGTCAGCGATCCACATGATCGGCGTCAGCCAGACGCCTACCTGTAACGCTATGTTTATCATCTGCGACAGATCGCGGAAAAAGATCACAACTGCGCTCGTCGTATAACACAGACCAAGCGTCAGCAGCAAAAGACCGCCGGAATAATAAAAAATCTGTAAGTAGTACAGATCCGGAAATTTTCCGTATACGCAGTATAAAAAAACTACGAAACACACAAAAACGGTATGGACAAACAGCGCTGATATCATCTTTACGACCGGCAGAACGCTGACATTAAATACGACTTTCTTTACGAGGTAGTTGTATTCGATCAGCGCATTTGTGCCTCCTGTCAGCGCTTCCTGAAAAAAGAACCACGGGACGATACCTGCGACAAGGTATAAAACGAACGGTACGGGCAGAGAATTATCCCCTGCCCGAAAACCGACTTCAAACACAAACCAGTAGACCATCACTGTCACTACCGGCTGAATAAACGCCCATACAATGCCGAGATAAGATCCCGCAAACTTTGTCTTAAAATCATTCTTTGCCAGCTTGAATATCATCCTTCTGTTCTGATAAACCTCAGCCGGCAGTGAAAGAAACTTTTTCATAAAGACTCCTGTACTTTAGAGTGATCTGCGAAACTCATTATATTCTTTGAGTCCGCCCCACTTTGTATCTTTTTCGGACATAATAAGCTCCATGCCCTCCGGAATCGGCCACTTTACGCCAATATCCGGATCATCATAACGAATACCGCCCTCATCGTTCGGGTGGTAAAAATCCGTACATTTATACGCAAACTCCGCATAATCTGAAAGCACGAGGAAGCCGTGCGCAAAATTCTTCGGAATAAAGAACTGTTTCTTATTTTCGGCAGAAAGCAGCACACCGTACCACTGCCCGTATGTCGGTGAACCCTCCCGAAGGTCTACCGCAACATCAAACACCTCGCCTGACACAACACGGACAAGCTTGTCCTGCGGAAACCGGATCTGAAAATGAAGCCCTCTCAGCACACCCTTTTTTGACGCCGACTGATTATCCTGCACAAAAATCTGGTCGATACCTGCTTCTTTGTAATCGTTGTAATTATATGTTTCCATAAAATAACCGCGTGCGTCACCGAACACGGCAGGAGTAATAACCTTTAATCCTTCGATTTCACATGTCTCAACTGTTATCTTTCCCATTGTTTCGCTCCTTCGTATTATTCATGGGGGTGTTGCAAAATACATCCGGCGGTACCCTTTCGGGTGATTTTCCTCCGAAAACTAAGATGTTTTCTGCGGAAAACACACCGAAAATCCACCGGAATCAGTATTTTGCAACACCTCCCTGCTCTTTCCTTACAGGCTGCCCTGTCCGTACAGCCCTTAACTGCACGTTGTATCTGCCTGCGCAGTCTTTCGCTGCATCCTTTTCCCTTTTCTACAGACCTTCAGCCACCTCAAGCATATACTTGCCGTAAGAGGTCTTAAGGAGCGGCTGAGCCAGCTCTACAAGCTGCTCTTTTGTAATGAATCCGCGCTTATATGCGATCTCCTCAATACAGGAAATATAAAGCCCCTGACGCTTCTGGAACGCCGCTACAAAGTCGGCCGCATCAAGCAGAGAATCATGACTTCCCGTATCGAGCCATGCAAAGCCGCGCCCCATCGTCTCGACATGGAGCTTTCCTCTTCTGAGATATTCATTATTCACGCTTGTGATCTCTATCTCACCGCGCGCAGACGGCTTTACATTTTTTGCGATCTCCACTACGTCATTATCATAGAAATAAAGCCCCGGCACGGCATAATTTGACTTCGGATGCTCCGGCTTCTCCTCGATCGAGATCGCCTTACCGTTCTCGTCAAACTCTACCACTCCGTACTCTCTCGGATCTCTTACATAATACCCGAAGATCGTCGCCCCTTCTTTTCGTCTCGCAACATCCTGAAGCATCTTGGAAAAGCTCTGTCCATAAAAAATATTGTCTCCGAGCACAAGAGCCACGTTGTCGTCTCCGATAAACTCCTCGCCAATGATAAATGCATCTGCAAGACCGCGCGGCGACTCCTGAATCCTGTAAGAAAGCTTCAGACCGAGCTGCTCGCCCGTACCTAAAAGCTCCTCAAATACAGGCAGATCGCGCGGCGTAGAGATGATCAGAATCTCCCGAATCCCTGCAAGCATCAAAGTCGACAGCGGATAGTAGATCATCGGCTTATCATATACCGGCAGAATCTGCTTGGAAACTGCTTTCGTCAACGGATACAGTCTGGTACCGGAACCTCCGGCAAGAATAATACCTTTCATCTGTCCACCTCTATTTCTGATACATTTCCTCGTAATATTTCTGGTAATCCCCGCTCGTGACATTTTTCATCCACTCTTCATTTTCAAAAAACCACTTGATCGTGCGGCGGATGCCCTCTTCAAACATCGTCTCCGGCTCCCAGCCTACCTCAGCGCGGATCTTGTCCGGTGCGATCGCATAGCGGCGGTCGTGTCCCTTGCGGTCTGTCACATACGTGATCAGGTCTTTGCTCACAAGAGCCTTGCGCGGATCATTATCCGGCAGCATCTCCTGCAAGGTATCCAGAATTATATGGATGATCTCGATATTCTGCTTTTCATTGTGTCCGCCGATATTGTACGTCTCAAACAGACGTCCCTTCTCCTGTACCATGTCGATGCCCTTTGCATGATCCTCAACGTACAGCCAGTCGCGGACATTCTTGCCGTCTCCGTATACCGGAAGCTTCTTTCCCTGAAGCGCATTATTGATGATCAGCGGGATCAGCTTCTCCGGAAACTGGTACGGTCCGTAGTTGTTGCTGCAATTTGTGATATTTGCAGGAAAATGATACGTATCCATGTAGGACTTTACAAGCATATCAGAAGATGCCTTACTTGCTGAATACGGACTGTGCGGATCATACGGAGTCGTTTCATAAAAATACTCGCCGTCCTCCTCAAGAGAACCGTACACCTCGTCCGTGGAAACGTGCAGGAATTTCTTGTCCTCCTTAAACGTACCGTCCGGCAGCTCCCATGCAGCCTTTGCCGCATTGAGCATCACAAGCGTACCAAGCACATTCGTCTTTACGAATACTTCCGGATTGCGGATACTGCGGTCTACATGACTTTCTGCCGCAAAGTGTACCACGCGGTCAATGTCATTCTCATCAAAGATCTTATTGATCGCTTCAGAATCACAGATGTCTGCGCGCACAAACGTATAGTTGCTGCGGTTTTCCACCTCCCGAAGGTTTTCGAGGTTGCCTGCATACGTCAGCTTGTCTACATTGATAATACGGATGTCATCCCCGTATTTTTTAAACATATAGTGAATATAATTGGAACCGATAAAACCGGCCCCGCCTGTCACGAGATACGTTCTCATATCTAAATCCTCCATAAATTATTTTCAAATCCTATTTCGTATGTACTCCAGTATACCATTATTTCTGTCTAAAGTAAAGAATCAGCCGTTTCCCTCACGAATCCAATCCTCTGCCTTTTGAGGGCTGACACCGACTGCCTGTGCAATTTTATCAGGCGACATCCCCATGTGCGCTAAGGAAAGCGCCGTTTCCCTCGCTTTTTTCATTTCTCCTATTTCAATTCCTTCCTGTCGGCCATACTCTCGTCCATACTCTGCTCCCTCGCTGTAAATCTGATCCATTTCCTGACACATCATTTCAACCCCCTTCTTCGTTTCTTTCAGTTCCCGTACGCGCTGTGCCAGAACAGTACTGTGCATCTTTGCTGCTTCTTTACAATTCAGATCATGCATCAGTCTTCCAAGTTCTGTATCCTCCTGACAAGCGGCATTTACATAGATAATATGCGATCTGTCTCCAAAATCCTCTCCCGTTTCTTCGATTTTCCGCTTCACATGAAAAATCGGAAGTCCGTTCCTAAGCGCATCATTTCTTGTAATAAATATCACATAACTTTCCGGCAATTCTTCAAAGCCATGCCCTGCCTCCAGCATATTCACATCCATCAGACTGCTATGATATCTTGCCCTCTCCGGTGAAGCACCTCTGGTATCCTGCTGGATTTCAATATTATACCGCTTTCTCTCAGCATCCACTGCAATACAATCAAGTATAGCCGAGCGTCCCTGCAGATTTTTGTAATCCTTCTGCAAAACCTGATCAATGAGCTGCAAATCTTTCTTTCCCATAATCACTCTCAGGATATATTCTGTGCACTCCTGTTTTTTTAATACATTACGCATAAATACATCGCTCATAATCGTCAGGTTTTCCAAAATACCACGATACTTTTCATATCGTTTTTCCAGTTCTCCATCGAACCC
>CATZPU010000004.1 GCA_958422845.1 uncultured Lachnospiraceae bacterium
TGTTTCCGAACATAGAGCCGTGGGTGGAAGACGACTTGCGGGAGTGCTCCTTTGGCGAGTTTGAATATAAAAATTATAAGGAGCTCTCCGGTGATGCGCGGTATCAGGCGTGGATCGACAGCGGAGGTGAGACAGCGTTTCCGAACGGAGAGAGCAGGGAGCAGTTTGCAGGAAGATGCTGCAAAGCATTTGTAAGAGCGTGCAGCATTGCAGAACAGTCAGGCTGCACGGAGGCAGCGTTTGTCGTACATGGCGGCACGATCATGGCTGTCATGGAGCAGTTTGCCGTGCCGCACAAAGGCTACTTTGAGTGGCAGGTGAAAAATGCCGAAGGGTTTTTCGGAGAGTTTTGCAGAACAACGGATGAAGCAGGCAGAGAAAAAATCGTGATACAGAATGTACGGCATATCACAGAAACGAAAAAACAGCGCAAAAGCAGCGATAGAAGCATAATTCCGGATTCCTCAGAAGGATAAGATGTGCCGAAGCAGATATAAGAAGAAGGCAGCAGAACAAATAGAAAGACAAGAAGCAGATGACGGAGGCGGAAGCAATGGAGACAGAAATGACAATGCAGAAGAAAAGAACAGAGGCGATAAAGAAAAAAACAGAAACGGCAGAAAAGAAAACAATTCTGGAAGAGACGCTTCAGGCGATCGTACCGTGCGATGCGGCTGCCGCAGATATTTGCAAAAAGCGGTGGGACAGTATTGCGAAGCCGCTGCACAGCCTTGGCTGGATGGAGGATAGTATTGCACGTATTGCAGGAGCGCAGCATTCGGCAGAGGTGCGGACACGCCGCAAAATACTGATTCCTATGTGCGCCGATAACGGGATAGTCGAAGAGGGCGTGACACAGACAGGGCAGGAGGTAACGGCGATCGTTGCAGAGAATTTTCTGGATGTAAAATCGTGTGCAGCGATCATGTGCCGTATGAGCGGGGCGGATATCCGTCCTATTGACATAGGCATGGCGGTGGATACGCCGCGTGTCGAAAAACGGAAAGTCGCTTATGGTACAAAGAATTTTGCCAAAGAACCGGCAATGACACGGGAAGAGGCAATACGTGCGGTCGAGACGGGGATCGCACTTGTATCGGAGCTAAAAGAGGAAGGCTATGACCTGATCGCTACGGGAGAAATGGGGATCGGAAATACGACGACATCGAGCGCCGTTGCCGCTTCGCTGCTTGGCGTAAATGCAGAGGAGATGACGGGGCGCGGAGCAGGTCTTTCAAGCGCGGGGCTTTTAAAAAAGATACGTGTCATACAGGAAGCGATCGACCGGTGGGACCTGACGAGACAGGATGCGCTTACCGTTTTATCATGCGTGGGCGGATTTGATATTGCCGGAATTGTCGGGCTGTATCTCGGAGGAGCACGGTATCATATTCCGGTATTGATCGACGGCTTTATTTCCTCTGTAGCCGCGCTTGTTGCAGTGCGTCTTTGTTCGCAGGCAAAGGGATATATGCTTGCGACGCACGTATCAAAGGAACCTGCATCAAGAAGGATACTCTCAGAGCTTGGACTTTCTCCGGCGCTCGATGCAGGACTTTGTCTCGGAGAGGGGAGCGGCGCAGTGGCAGCGTTTCCGATCATCGAAATGGCGTCTGAGATATACCACAAAATGAGTACGTTCGAGCAGATCAGTGTGGAAGCGTATCAGGAGCTTAAGTAAATTAGAAATGAGCAGATAACCTGCACTTGGGATATTTGCACCAAACGTCGTTTGTTCTCATATGATAAAACAAACCAGACGCGGGGTGAAAGAATGTGAGACCATTACTGGAACTGCAAAATGTCAGTTACTCCTATCACAGTAAAAATGGCGAAACATTTGCCTTATCGGATATATCCTTTCAGGTGCGGCAGGGAGAATTTATTGCTTTAGTAGGACCGAGCGGCTGTGGAAAATCCACGCTGCTCTCTTTAATTTCAGGGCTGCTTTTGCCGGAGGATGGGAAGATCCTGTTAAAAGGAGAAAGTGATCATTCCTTTCAGGAAAAGATCGGTTATATGCTGCAAAGAGATCATCTGTTTGAGTGGAGGACGATATACCGGAATGTCATGCTCGGACTTGAGATACAACATAAATTAAATGATGAATCGAAAGCGCGGATAGATAAGATGCTGATGGATTACGGGCTGTATAAATTCCGAAATGCCAGACCGAGCGAGCTTTCCGGCGGTATGCGCCAGAGAGCGGCGCTGATTCGGACGCTGGCGCTTGATCCTGAGCTTCTGCTTCTTGACGAACCGTTTTCGGCGCTTGATTTTCAGACGCGTTTATCTGTATGCGACGACGTATACGGAATCCTGCGAAGAGAAAAGAAAACGGCGCTTCTTGTGACGCACGATCTGTCCGAGGCAGTCAGCATGGCGGACCGGATCATTATCCTGACGTCGCGTCCGGCACGGGTAAAATCGATCCTGCAGATAGAATTTGCCGAAAAAGCGCTTACACCTTTTGAGCGGAGAAATATGCCGGAATTTAAAGAGTATTTTAATCTGCTGTGGAAGGAGCTGAATGAGCATGGATAAAAAGAGCGGCACATCACAGACACAGCTTAACTATCTGAGAAATCTCCAGAGAAAGCAGTACCGGATCACTGCGATCCAGATCTTGATTTTTGCGGTATTCTTACTTTTGTGGGAGACGTCTGTGCAGCTTGGGTGGATAGACGGGTTCATTTTCAGCAGCCCGTCGCGCGTGCTGAAAACGTTCGGGACGATGTGGAAGGACGGAAGTATTTTCCTGCATACCGGTATTACGCTTGCGGAAACGCTTGTGAGTTTTGTGCTTGTCGTAGCGGCGGGAGTGGGGATCGCCATACTGCTGTGGTACAATACGGAGCTTTCGGAGATATTGGAACCGTATCTTGTCGTGCTCAACAGTCTGCCAAAGTCGGCTCTTGCGCCGCTTCTGATCGTATGGCTCGGCGCAAACATGAAATCGATCATCGTAGCGGGAATGTCGGTCGCGATCTTCGGAACGGTGCTGAATCTTTATACCGGTTTTGGGGAGATGGACCCTGATAAGATAAAGCTGATCTATACGCTGCGGGGAAGCCGCAGAGACGTACTGTGCAAGGTGATCCTTCCGGGGACACTTCCCTTGCTTGTCAGTGTGATGAAGGTGAATATCGGATTGTGCCTTGTCGGAGTCGTGATCGGCGAGTTTATCGGGGCGCGGCAGGGGCTGGGATATCTGATCATATATGGCAGTCAGGTATTCAAACTCGACTGGGTGATCATGTCGATCGTCATTCTCTGCGTGATCGCGATGCTTCTGTATGGCGCGCTCGGAATCGTCGAGCGCAGGTGTTTGAAGAAAAGATAGGAGCAGGGCTTTCAGCTGTTTTGCCCTGCCTCCCGCTCTTTCTTTGAAAACACACAGCCGCAGTAATCCTGACGGTACAGTCCGTACTCTGAGGAGAGTTCTACGGAGCGTTTATAGCCGTTTTTCTTTTTAAAATCGGAGGGAAGCCATGCGATGCCAAAGTGCGAAGCGGTTTCTTCTCCGATTTTATTTAGTGCGGCGGCATTTTTTAGCGGGCTTATCGTCAGTGTTGTCGTAAAATAGTCAAATTCGTTTTCGGCGGCAATGCGGGCAGTCTCCTCAAGCCGCAGGCGAAAGCAGGCGTGGCAGCGCTCACCGCCCTCCGGAATGTGTTCCAGTCCCCGTACAGCGTCATAGAATTCGCGGCTGTCAAAGCGGCCTTCGATAAAGCGGACGGGATGTTTGGAGGACAGAGTTTCGATCAGCCTTTTCTGTTCGTCGGCGCGGTGGCGGAATTCCTCTTCAGGATAAATATTCGGATTATAGTAAAGAACGGTGACTGCAAAATAATCTGACAGGTATTCCAGTACGTAGCTGCTGCAAGGCGCACAGCAGCTGTGCAGAAGCAGCGTCGGGACGTTTCCTTCCGGTATCGAGGCAATGATGCGTTCCAGTTCTTTTTGATAATTGCGGTTTATCTGTGTCATGCCAAAACTCCTTTTCCGGTAAAAATCGCAGAATATATGTAAGCATTTTATCACGCTTTGTAAGACATGGCAAAGCATATCAGATATTTCTTGCCAGTATTTTTTCAATGTGATAAACTTAAAAGCATTAGAAAACAACAGTTGCAAAAGGCAGTGCAGAAAATGCAGCAAAAAAGGAGAAAAAATATGGCACAGTTATGGGGAGGCCGTTTTACGAAAGAAACGGATCAGATCGTATATGACTTCAATGCATCGATTTTATTTGACAAACGGTTGTATAAGCAGGATATAGAGGGGAGTATGGCGCATGTGCGTATGCTTGAAAAGCAGGGGATCCTTACAGAGAAGGAGTGTGAGAAGCTCATTCACGGGCTGCTCGGCATTTTGCAGGACGTAGACAGCGGGGCTCTTGAGATTACGCCGGAGTATGAGGATATTCACAGTTTTGTAGAGGCGAATCTGATCGCCCGCATCGGTGAGACGGGAAAGAAGCTGCATACAGGCAGGAGCAGGAACGATCAGGTGGCGCTTGATATGCGCCTTTATGTGCGCGACGAGATCAGGAATACGGATCATCTGCTTTACGGGCTGATGCAGGTACTTTTCCGTATCATGGAAGAAAATCTGGACACATTTATGCCGGGATTTACGCATTTGCAGAAGGCCCAGCCGGTGACGCTGGCGCACCACATCGGAGCGTATTTTGAGATGTTTAAAAGGGACCGCTCCCGTCTTTCGGATATTTTAGACAGAATGAACTACTGTCCGCTCGGCGCAGGAGCTCTGGCGGGAACGACGTATCCGCTCGACCGCGGATATACGGCACAGCTGCTCGGATTTGCAGGTCCGACGTTAAACAGCATGGATTCTGTCTCCGATCGGGATTACGTGATCGAGTACCTGTCGGCGCTTTCGACGATCATGATGCACCTGAGCCGCTTTTCAGAGGAAATCATCATCTGGAATTCCAACGAGTATCAGTTTGTGGAGCTTGATGATGCGTACAGCACGGGAAGCTCGATCATGCCGCAGAAAAAGAATCCGGATATTGCAGAGCTTGTGCGCGGAAAGACGGGGCGTGTCTACGGTGCGCTTATGGGGCTGCTGACGACGATGAAGGGCCTGCCGCTTGCATACAATAAGGATATGCAGGAGGATAAGGAGGGCGTGTTTGATGCGATCGACACGGTGACAGCCTGCATTACGCTGTTTACCGGTATGGTCGATACGATGAAGTTCAATAAGAATGCAATGGAAGCATCTGCGAAGAATGGCTTTACGAATGCGACAGACGTTGCCGATTACCTCGTAAACCGCGGCGTGCCGTTTCGGGATGCCCACAGTATTTCTGGCAGACTCGTGCTCGACTGTATCGCAAAAGGAAAAGCGCTCGACGATCTGACGCTCGATGAATTCCGCGCACAGAGCGAATGCTTTGACGAGGACATTTATGAGGCGATCAGCATGAAAACGTGTGTGGAGAAACGTCTGACGCTCGGCGCTCCGGGCCGCGCCGCTATGGAAGAGGTGCTTGCGGTCAACAAAGAGTATATGAACAGCACAGCTATGCTGTAGAGTCTGTATCAAACAGATTTCTACTTGACAGACGAAGAAAAGAAGTGTATTTTAAATAAAAACAAATGTGCGCCATAGAAACACAAAAACAATGGCACAAAATAAAGGTGCAAGAGGAGAATGAAAAAATGAGCCAGAAATTAAGAGTAGGTATTTTGGGAGCAACAGGTATGGTCGGACAGAGATTTATCTCCCTGCTTGAAGATCATCCGTGGTTTGAGGTCGTAGTCGTAGCAGCCAGTCCGCGCAGCGCCGGAAAGACGTATGAGGAAGCAGTGGGCGGACGTTGGAAGATGACGACGCCGATGCCGGAGGGCGTGAAGAAGCTCGTTGTCATGAATGTCAATGAGGTGGAGAAGGTGGCAGAGTGCGTAGACTTTGTATTCTCTGCCGTGGATATGTCAAAGGACGAGATCAAGGCGATCGAGGAGGCATATGCAAAGACGGAGACGCCGGTCGTTTCCAACAACAGCGCGCACCGCTGGACGCCGGACGTACCGATGGTAGTGCCGGAGATCAATCCGCAGCATTTTGAGGTGATCAAATATCAGAAGGAGCGCCTTGGCACAAAGAGGGGCTTCATTGCCGTTAAGCCGAACTGCTCGATCCAGAGCTATGCTCCTGTGCTTACTGCATGGAAAGAGTTCGAGCCGTACGAGGTGGTTGCGACTACGTATCAGGCAATTTCAGGCGCAGGAAAGACATTTAAGGACTGGCCGGAAATGGTGGAGAATATCATTCCGTATATCGGCGGCGAGGAAGAAAAGAGCGAGAAGGAGCCGCTTCGTCTTTGGGGAGAGATCAAAAACGGCGTGATCGAGCCGGCACAGGAGCCGAAGATCACCTGTCAGTGCATCCGTGTTCCGGTGCTGAACGGACATACGGCTGCCGTATTCGTAAAATTCCGCAAAAAGGTAACGAAGGAACAGCTCATAGAGAAGCTTGAGAGTTTTCGCGGGATTCCGCAGGAACTTGATCTTCCGAGCGCACCGAAGCAGTTTATCCGCTATATGGCGGAGGATAACCGTCCGCAGGTGCAGCTTGATGTGGATTATGAGAACGGTATGGGCGTATCGATCGGACGTATCCGTGAAGATTCTATTTATGATTTCAAATTTGTCGGTCTTTCGCACAATACCGTGCGCGGCGCCGCAGGCGGAGCAGTTCTGTGCGCGGAGACATTAAAGGCGCAGGGGTATATCCAGCCAAAATAAATTTTTATTGCAAAAGCAGGGAAAAGTAACGTATAATGAAAGGGTTGTTGTAAAATAGCTATTTTGCAGCAGCCTCTTTTCGTGTCATGGAAAGACATTGTCACGCTGACGTATGAAAGCCTTTCCGTGACACAAAGAACAGGATGTGTATGTAAAGCCGGACAGTACACTGATTTCAGAGGAGGAAGCAGATGAAGAATCTCTTTATTGCAGAGAAGCCGAGCGTAGCGCAGGAATTTGCTAAAGCGCTAAAAGAAAATATGCGGCGCGGAGACGGTTATCTGGAGTCTGATTCCTATGTGGTGACATGGTGCGTCGGACATCTGGTGACGATGAGTTATCCTGAGGTGTACGACGAGAAATATAAAAGGTGGAGTCTTACGACGCTTCCGTTTCTGCCGCAGACATTTTTATATGAAGTGATTCCAAACGTGAAAAAGCAGTTTCAGATCGTGAGCGGTCTTTTAAAGCGCGCAGATGTGGAGACGATCTACGTCTGCACCGACTCCGGTCGCGAGGGAGAATACATATACCGGCTCGTGGAGCAGTTATCCGGTGTGAAAGGCAAGAAGCGCAGGCGTGTCTGGATCGATTCGCAGACAGAAGAAGAGATACTGCGCGGCATCCGTGAGGCGAAAGATCTTTCCGAGTATGACAATCTTTCTTCAGCGGCATATCTTAGGGCGAAGGAAGATTATCTGATGGGGATCAATTTTTCGCGGCTGCTCACCTTAAAATACGGAAATGCAATTTCAAACTATCTCGGAACAAAATACTCCGTCGTTTCGGTGGGGCGCGTAATGACGTGCGTACTCGGCATGATCGTGCGCAGGGAAAGAGAGATACGGCAGTTTGTCAAAACTCCTTTTTACAGAGTGCTTCAGAATATCGTGCTGCATGGAAAATCGCTTGAGGGAGAATTTCGTGCGGTCGAGGGTTCCGCGTATTATCTTTCACCGAAATTATATAAGGAAAACGGTTTTCGCGAAAAAAAGGATGCGCAGGAGCTGATCGCGCGGCTGCTACAGCAGAGCGCACAGACAGGCGATGCGGCGCAGCTATATCAGCAGGCGGCAGGCACGGCGGTCATCGACTCGATCGAGAAGAAAAAAGAAAAGAAAAATCCGCCGCTGCTTTACAATCTGGCGGAGCTGCAAAATGAATGTTCCAAAATGTTCAAGATCAGCCCTGATGAGACGCTTCGTATCGTGCAGGAGCTTTACGAGAAAAAGCTTGTGACGTATCCGAGAACGGATGCACGTGTGCTCTCGACGGCGGTTGCAAAGGAGATATACAAAAATATTTCAGGACTGCGTAATTTCGGGCCTGCGAAGGAATTTGCCGACGAGATATTAAGTCTCGGCTCTTATAAGGGGATCGCAAAGACGCGGTATGTGAATGATAAACAGATCACTGACCATTATGCGATCATTCCGACGGGACAGGGATTTGGAGCGCTCGGCTCATTAAAGGGCAGCTCTTTCGGCGTGTATGCGGCAATCGTGCGTCGGTTCCTGAGCATTTTTTATCCGGCGGCAGAATTTCAGAAGATCAGTATGGTGACTGTGATGGGAGGCGAAAAGTTTTTCTACTCCTTCAAGGTACTGCTTTCGGAAGGATATTTCAAGGTAGCGGGTAATCCGTATGAGAAAAAGCGGACTGCAAACGGCGCAGGGCAGGATGGCAGTATGACAGACGGACAGGATGCGTCTTTAGAAGGCGCACAGGAGAACGATCAGGCAGAGAGCGCGTTCGGCGCGGACCTTCTGGAAGTATTGAAGGGGCTTAGAAAGGGCATGAGTCTTCCTGTAAGGTCGCTTACGATCAGGGAAGGAGAGACTTCTCCGCCGAAGCGATACAATTCCGGTTCGATGATCCTTGCGATGGAAAATGCCGGACAGCTTATCGAAGATGAGGAGCTGCGCGCGCAGATAAAGGGAAGCGGTATCGGAACGAGCGCAACGCGTGCCGAGATACTGAAGAAGCTTGTCGCAAATAAATATATTGCATTAAATAAAAAAACACAGATCTTATCTCCGACACTGCAAGGGGAGATGATACACGACGTCGTATTTTACTCGATCCGTTCCCTTTTGAATCCTGAGCTTACCGCAAGCTGGGAAAAAGGTCTGACGTATGTGGCTGAGGGAACGATCACGAGCGACGAATATATGATGAAGCTGGAGCATTTCATCCGTTCGCGGACGGACGGGGTGCTGGCGCTGAATAATCAGTATGCGATGCGGCCTTTGTTTGATGCGGCTGCAAAGTATTATAAAACGGACAGAACAAAGCAGACAGGGCGTTCTGGAAGAAACACTGGTACAAAGAAGAAACAGTAGCGGTCAAAATGAGGAGGATATGAAAAATGGAAGGATGCAAAATCAAAAACTTATTTAATCTGAATGAGACGATTGCGGCAAAGCTGTTTGAAGGAGCAGAATATCCGTGGGAGGTGCTGCCAAAGATCAGCGCGTTCATCACAGAGCTTGGCGAGACTCTTTCTGAGGAAGAGTATGAAAAACGCGGTGAAAATGTCTGGGTGGCAAAATCTGCGAAGGTAGCGCCGACGGCGTATATCAACGGTCCGGCAATTATCGGAAAGGATGCCGAGGTGCGTCACTGCGCATTTATCCGCGGCAATGCGATCGTAGGAGAGGGCGCTGTCGTAGGAAATTCCACAGAGCTTAAGAATGTTGTGTTATTTAATAAGGTACAGGTACCGCATTATAATTACGTGGGCGACTCCATTCTGGGCTATAAGGCGCATATGGGAGCAGGCTCCATTACTTCCAACGTAAAATCTGACAAGACGCTTGTCGTAGTAAAGGACGGACAGGAGCGTATCGAGACAGGGCTTAAGAAATTCGGCGCAATGCTCGGAGATGAGGTCGAGGTCGGCTGCGGCTCCGTACTCAATCCGGGAACTGTGATCGGACCGCACTCCAATATCTATCCGCTCTCCTCCGTGAGAGAAGTCGTTCCGGCAGGCTCGATCTACAAGAGACGCGGCGAGGTTGTAGAAAAACAGTAAGGCTGCAAAGAAAAATATGCACAGTGTGAAAACCGGATGGGGATTTGGTGCATACGAAGGTTTAGAAAAGGAGTTATTAGTATCATGGCGAAAAGCAACACTTACGATGCGAGCAGTATTTCCGTTCTGGAAGGTCTGGAGGCAGTCAGGAAACGGCCCGGTATGTATATCGGAAGCGTGTCGCGAAAAGGGTTGAACCATCTGATATACGAGATCGTGGACAATGCAGTAGACGAACATCTGGCAGGATACTGCTCGAAGATCGAGGTTTATCTGGAAAAGGACGGTTCTGCGACGATAGAGGATAACGGGCGCGGTATTCCGGTCGGCATGCATGAAAAGGGCATGTCTGCGGAGCGTCTCGTCTTTACGACGCTTCATGCGGGCGGAAAGTTTGACGATACCGTCTACAAGACGAGCGGCGGTCTGCACGGCGTTGGTTCGTCCGTCGTGAATGCGCTCTCGACATGGCTTGATGTGCAGGTCATGCTGGACGGAAAGATCCATCACGACCGATATGAGAGAGGCGTGCCGGTGATCGACCTCGAAAACGGACTTCTTCCGGTGATCGGCAGGACGAAGCAGACGGGAACGCGCATTCAGTTTCAGCCAGATCCGGAGATCTTTGAAAAAACGCGTTTTTCTGCTACGGAATTAAAGAGCCGTCTGCATGAAACGGCATATCTGAATCCGAAGCTTACGATCCATTTCGAGGATCGAAGAGGAGAGGAGACGGAATCGATCGTATTTAGCGAGCCGGAGGGTATCATTGGCTTCGTGCGCGAGCTGAACCAGAAATCCGAGCCCGTCTGCGAACCGGTCTACTTTTGCGGAGAGGCGGACGGCATGCAGGTGGAGGTCGCTTTTCAGTATACGAATGAATTTCATGAGAATGTGCTTGGATTTTGCAACAATATCTATAATGCAGAAGGCGGCACGCATTTGACAGGTTTTAAGACGACTTTTACAAACGTCATGAATACGTATGCCCGCCAGATCGGCGTACTGAAAGAAAAGGACAGCAATTTCACAGGAGCGGATATCCGCAACGGTCTGACGGCGATCGTTTCGATCAAGCATCCGGCGCCGCGTTTTGAGGGACAGACAAAGACAAAGCTTGACAATCAGGATGCGGTTCGGGCAGTCGGCAAGGTGACGGGAGAGGAGATCGTCCTGTATTTTGACAAGAATCTCGAAGCGTTAAAAAATATCCTTGCGTGCGCGGAGAAGGCGGCGAAGATCAGAAAGACGGAGGAGCGCGCAAAGACGAATCTGCTGACAAAGCAGAAGTATTCGTTTGACAGCAACGGAAAGCTGGCAAACTGCGAGAGCCGCGACAGCAGCAAGTGCGAGATCTTTATCGTAGAGGGAGATTCGGCAGGCGGTTCGGCAAAGACGGCGCGCGACAGGAACTATCAGGCGATCCTGCCGATACGCGGAAAGATTCTGAATGTCGAGAAGGCAAGTATCGATAAGGTGCTTGCAAACGCAGAGATCAAGACGATGATCAATGCGTTCGGCTGCGGATTTTCAGAAGGATACGGAAACGATTTTGATATCACGAAGCTGCGCTACGACAAGATCGTGATCATGGCAGACGCCGACGTCGACGGAGCGCATATCAGCACGCTTTTACTGACGCTGTTTTACCGGTTTATGCCGGAACTTATCTATGAAGGGCATGTGTATATTGCGATGCCTCCGCTGTACAAGGTTATTCCTGCAAAGGGAAAAGAACAGTATCTCTATGACGATAAGGCGCTTGAGAAATACCGCAGGACGCACAAGGGCGCATTCACCCTGCAGCGTTATAAGGGACTTGGCGAGATGGACGCCGACCAGCTCTGGGAGACGACGCTGAATCCGCAGACGCGCATCATGCAGCGTGTGGAGATCGAGGATGCAAGAATTGCTTCAAGCGTGACGCAGATGCTGATGGGAACAGAAGTACCGCCGCGCAAGGCGTTTATCTATGAGCATGCGCAGGAAGCGCTGCTGGATGTGTAAAAACAATGAGCGGCTGCGGGAGCTGCAAAGCAGCAAAGCAGTCGTTTTACACAGAAGTAAGGTAAAAAGGAGTATATACTATGGACGGACAGATTATCAGAGCCGAGTATTCGGATATTATGCAGAAATCATATATTGATTACGCGATGAGCGTCATCATCTCGCGTGCGCTTCCCGATGTGCGCGACGGGCTCAAGCCGGTGCAGAGAAGAACGCTGTATGATATGTATGAGCTCGGTATCCGATATGACAGACCATACCGTAAGTGTGCAAGGATCGTCGGCGATACGATGGGTAAATACCATCCGCACGGCGACAGCTCCATCTATGAGGCTCTTGTCGTGATGGCGCAGGAGTTCAAAAAGGGAATGGCGCTCGTCGACGGGCACGGAAACTTCGGCTCAATCGAGGGAGACGGCGCGGCGGCGATGCGATATACGGAGGCAAGGCTGCAAAAGGTGACGCAGGTCGCATTTCTGGCTGACCTCGATAAGAATATCGTTGATTTCGGACCAAACTTCGATGAGACGGAGAAAGAACCGCTCGTCCTTCCGGTGCGTATTCCGAATCTTCTCGTCAACGGCTCAGAAGGTATTGCTGTAGGAATGGTGACGTCGATTCCGCCGCACAATCTGGGCGAGGTGATCGATGCGGTCAAGGCAATGATAAAGAACAGTAAGCTTACGACTGCCGATCTGATGAAATACGTACAGGGACCTGATTTTCCGACAGGCGGTATCGTCGTTAATCAGAAAGACCTTGCCGAAATATACGAGACGGGGCAGGGAAAGATACGTATTCGCGGAAAGGTTGAAGTCGAAAAAGGAAAGGGCGGAAAGGAAAGACTTGTCATCACGGAGATACCGTACACGATGATGGGGGCAAACATCGGAAAATTCCTAAACGATGTGGCGTCTCTTGTCGAGACAAAGGCGACGACGGATATTGTCGATATTTCCAACCAGTCCTCCAAGGAAGGGATACGGATCGTTCTGGAGCTGCGAAAAGGAGCAGACGTGGAGCGTCTTAAGAATCTTCTTTACAAAAAGACGCGCCTTGAGGATACGTTCGGCGTAAATATGCTCGCAGTCGCAAACGGAAGACCGGAGACGCTCGGACTTCGTCAGATCATCGAGCATCATATCGATTTTCAGTTTGAGCTTGCTACGAGAAAGTATAAAAACCTTCTCGAAAAGGAAGAGAAGAAGAAAGAGATTCAGGAAGGTCTCATTCGCGCGTGCGATGTGATCGACCTCATTATCGAGATACTGCGCGGCAGCAAGAGCCGCGATCAGGTGAAAAAGTGTCTCGTTTCCGGAGTGACGGAAGGCATTCGATTTAAGACAGAAAAGTCGCGCAAAATGGCTGCAAAGCTGCTCTTTACAGAAGCGCAGGCAGATGCGATCCTTGATATGCGTCTGTATAAGCTGATCGGACTGGAGATCGAAGTGCTGATGAAAGAGCACGAGATGACGCTGAAAAATATCGCCGCGTATACGGATATTCTGAATAATTACAGCTCCATGGCAGAAGTTATTATAAAAGAACTCGACAGTTATAAGAAGGAGTTCGGCAGACCGAGAAAGACGGCGCTTGATAATGCCGAGCAGATCGTATTGGAGGAGCAGAAGATCGAGGAGATGCCGGTCGTCTTTTTGATGGACCGCTTCGGATATGTGCGTACCGTCGATGAGACGGTATACGAGCGAAATAAAGAAGCGGCAGATGCAGAAAGCCGATACGTCATTCACTGTATGAATACAGATCGTATCTGCGTATTTACCGATATAGGAAAGGTGCATCTTCTGAAGCTTCTCGATGTTCCGTACGGCAGATTCCGCGATAAGGGTACTCCGATCGATAATATCTGCAATTACAGCAGCAGCGAGGAAAGCTTTGTGTCGGTGATGGCGCTCAATGATATTAAGGATACGGTACTGACGTTTGTGACGCGGCAGGCAATGATGAAACAGGTGCAGGGCTGTGAGTTTGACGTTTCCAAGAGAACGATCGCTGCGACGAAACTTCAGGACGGGGATGCTGTCGTTGCGGTACATGCTGCAACGGAGCAGGCGCACGTCGTGCTCGCAACGAAGGACGGCTACTTTCTGCGTTTCCCTGTATCAGAAGTACCGCTCAAGAAAAAGACGGCGGTCGGCGTGCGGGGCATGAAGCTCTCCGCCAAAGACGAGGTCACAGACGTTTACTGGCTCGAGGGCGCAGAAGTGCCGGAGGTGACGTACCGCGATAAGCCGGTATCGATCAACCGCCTGCGGATAAGCTCGCGTGATTCGAAAGGAACGAAGACGAGAGTATAAGCGCTGATTCGCAAAGGATAGTCAAATACAAGTCAAAAAAGAGGAGGCAGCCGATGACAATAGACGAACGATTTATGAAAGAGGCGATAGAGCTTGCGCGCCTTGCGGCAGAGCATGGAAACGAACCGTTTGGAGCGGTACTTGTAAAGGACGGCGAAGCAGTATTTACAAATGAAAATCAGATCTATACGCAGTCCGATCCGACGTTTCACGCAGAGCTTGGGCTGATTCGAAGGTTCTGTGCACAGACGAAGATCACAGACCTGAGCGAATATACGCTGTATTCGAGCTGCGAGCCGTGTTTTATGTGCTCAGGCGCGCTTGTATGGATGAAGCTCGGACGTCTCGTATACGGAGCGTCCGATATGGATCTCGGAGAGATCCTGCATGAGAAGGGAAGTGAATGCAGCCGTCTCGTCTTTGAAAATTCACCGTGGAAGCCACAGGTGACAGCGGGAGTTTTGCGGGAAGAAAGTTATGCGCTCCTAGAGGAATATTTTCAGGATCATAAAAAGGGCTGATATGAAATAACGGGAGATGAAAAGTCATTTTAATCCGCTTGCATTTTTATCTGATTGTGATATAATAAAAAAATCAGGCGGATATAGTTCATTGGTAGAACACCAGCTTCCCAAGCTGGAGAGGCGGGTTCGATTCCCGTTATCCGCTGTGGCACGAGTCCGAAGAACCTTTTAAATAGGGTTTTTCGGACTTTTCATTTTCTAAAAATCAAATTTCGCTCGTTGGTATTCGGATATACAGCAAAACAGATTGGAGTGATCCAGTCTTTTTTTATGAGAAAATTGCCTAATTAACACATATAGTGCCTAAATAACATCTCTATAATGAAAAATATGTGATATAATAAGATGAGGTATGTAATCAATACCTGAGTTTAAAGCGCATGGACAACGGAAGCGGCAGGTCTGCTTCCGGCTTCCAAAAGTGGCTATGGAAGCATGTCACACAAGAAAGGAGGAGACTTGTAAGAATAGATTGTTTTTAGCAGCAAAGCAAATTATTTTATAAAGAAACGAGGTATAACGTATGAAACGAAGAAAAAAGATAGCCAGAATGGTTTCATTGTTTCTTACGGTCGTGATGCTGCTTTCTTCACTTGGAACATCAGTACTGTCTGCAGAGGCGGAGCCGGTAAACAGCGCCGCATCGCAGAATACAACGAACGAACAAACAGGTACAGGGGGGGGGGTATCAAAGGTTCGTTACCTGAGACACCTGATCCTGCACAGAGCAGGACTGTTGAGACATCTTTTTCCGAAGAGAGCAATTCTACAAAGGCAGCGCCGTCAGTAGAGAAAGAGACGCAGCCGGCGACGGAAGAGACACAGGGAACACAAGCGGAGTCAGAAAAGACGCCGGAGTCAGAGACAACACAGCAGACGCAGCCGGAGTCAGGAAAGACACCGGAGTCGGAGACGACACAGCAGACGCAGCCGGAGTCAGGAAAGACACCGGAGTCGGAGACGACACAGCAGACGCAGCCGGAGTCAGGAAAGACACCGGAGTCAGAGACAACACAGCAGACGCAGCCGGAGTCAGGAAAGGCACCGGAGTCAGAGACGACACAGCAGACACAGCCGGAGTCAGAAGAGATCACCTATCAGGTGAAGTTTGATGCGCATGCAGCAGACTTCGGAACGGTCATCGCAGACGAACAGACGATCGATCCGAACTCATATGTAAAAGAAGCGGCGGAAAATTCCGAATACGTTTTTCGGATAGAAGCAGCGAACGGCTATGAAGTAGAAACTGTCCGTGCCAACGATACGGAGCTTATCGAAGACGGATCGCCGGATAAATACCGGATAACGGCAGTGACAGAAGATACTGTGATTACGGTAGTCTATAGGGAAACACCCGAAGAGACGGAAAACGTCGCGCAGCATGTAGTTACCTTTCAGACGGGAGAAGGAGCAACCGTAACTGTAGACGGTACAGACGCCACGAATGGTACCGCTATGGCGAAGGATGGAAGGATAATATTTACTGTTGCATCACAGGAAGGATTTACCGTGACGGAGGTTTTGGTAGACGGAACAGTTCCGGCACGCACGACGGGAAATCCTGATGAGTATATCATCGAGGGTATCCAGACGGATGCAACAGTAGTTACGATAAATACAGCTTCGGCACAGACCGAAGAGACAGAAACAGAAGAGACAGAGATGCCTGTGACTGAAAATCTTGTAACGTTCCAGAGCGCCGGGGGCGCGACCGTCATTGTAGACGGGACAGACGTTACGAACGGAACAGCTTCTGCGAAGAACGGTACGATCATATTTACCGCAGCGCCGACAGAGGGCTTCCGTATTTCGGAGGTTCTGGTGGACGGAGAAGTTCCGGCGAGAGAGACAGGCAATACCGGAGAGTATATCATTGAAGGTATCACGACAGACGATACCGTAGTAATCGTGAATACGGCTCCGACAGAAGAAAAAGAAGATGAAGCAACACAGGAACAGGAGAAACCGGCGCAGACCATGACAGTGACGGCGAGCGACGGAGCGACGGTTATTATCACAGCGCCGCAGGGCGCGCTGCCGGAAGACGCACAGGTTATCGCACAGGCGATCTCATCTGCTTCTATTGAGAGCGCAGTTGCAGACGCTGTGGCATCAGAGGGCAAAACGCTTGTCGATTACAAGGCTTACGACATCACGATCATCGACGGCGAAGGAAATGTGATCCAGCCAGATGCCAGCGTGCAGGTAACGATCAACAACGCGGGCGTGGCAGGTGAGGAGACAGCCGTATACCACGTAGAGGGCGCGTCGGCAGACAAGGTGGCCGAGGTTCCGGGAGGAGATTACGCAGCGTTCGCGGCAGCGCATTTCTCCATCTATGTTGTGGCAGGAAGCCAGACCGAGCAGCCGGAAGTGGATGAGGTGCTTGTTACTTACCGCAGGATTCGGGAAAGCGGCGTAGCGGTGGAACCTCCGTACACAGTGGCATATGACCTGAAGGACGGCGGTATTCAGACAGAGTATCAGGCGCCGCCGGAAGCAGGCTATACGATTTCCATGGAAGCGGATGCGGCGCACTTTACCTTTGATGAGGGAAGCCGCACAGTAACCGGAAACTTTACGGAGAGCGGCAGCTACGAGGTTATTCTTACGTATACGCCGAAAACGATCAGGTATTCTGTAACACATAAGTATCAGAGTCTGGATGGTTCCTATGACAAGGATACTGAGACTGAAACATTGACGGGCAAAGTCGATACCATGACAGACGCGCAGGAGAGACCGAGAGAGGGATTTACGGTAAAGCCTATTGAGCAGATCCATATTGCGCCGAATGCGAAGGACGATGCGATCAATGTGGAGGTAGAGTATAACAGAAATGAATGCCTGCTCATCTACAATACGATGGGCGGCAGCTACATTGAATCGGAGATCCTGCTTTATGGAACTACGATCGATCTGCAGGAGATCGAAAGACCTGTACGGGAAGGATACCGCTTTACAGGCTGGTACAGTGACAAAGCGTGTCAGAACAAGATTACGGAAATCGAAGTCACCGAACAGACGACATATGTGTATGCCGGATGGACAGGCGAAGAAGTAGATTATAAGGTCGTGTATATGCAGGAGAATGCAGATGACGACGGATACTCCTATGCAGGTTCCGTTGATCTTCGGGCGACAGCCGGTTCGACGGTTGAGGTGACGGCAGATACAAAAAAGCCAACCGGTTTTGATACCGGGCACTTTACCTTCAAAGAAGGTGAGACGGGCGAGATCATGCCGGACGGCAGCACGGTGCTGATCGCATATTACAGCAGAAACGTATATAAGATCACCTTTACGGCGAGAAAGCTTGCATGTGGCAAAGCAGCACATAAACATGCGGTGACGAATGGTGCGGACAGCTGCTATAAGCTGACTTGCCAGCAGGAGGAAAGTAGCTGGCCTTGGGGGCATCATCATAGCGTGAAAAACGGATGCTATGTCCTTCTTTGTGACAAGACAGAACACCAGCATGAGCAACCGGGGTGGGGGACTTCTGGTTGTTATGGAGATGAAATAACCAAAACAATCGAGGCAAAGTATGAGCAGGATATCTCAGAGCTTTGGAATGAAGCAGTAGGTCCTGGCACAAATCTTGAAGGATACAACTGGCTGTGGCAAGAGGGTACTTCGTGGGATGGCGATAAGTACACAGGTTTTCAGACCACGATGCCGGGCGAAGATAAGATTCTTGACGAGACCGGAAATGCAGGAACGACTGTACGCCCTCTTTACTATTATATAGAGGACCCGAACGGAACCGTGGCGTACGGCAATGACGGCTTAAGGTTCAGTCTGTATACCAAGGTTGTTCTATATCTTGATAGTGGTGCCAATCCGACATACGACGAGGAGTTCTTTGTTATTGACGGATACGACCGATACGCAAGCACGATCAGCGCATGGAGTGGCGGTCAAAATGGCGGTGATCCTGACTGGGACAGAAACGGCGGCGGTACGTTCTACTACAAAAGAGCAGACTACGTGTTGGAATTGATCAGCGACGGTAAATCATCCAAACATGAGCTGCCGTATCTCAGCGATATTGAGAACTATCTCGCTGCACCGGAGAACGGTCCGGAGGGTGCGACATTTGGCGGCTGGTATCTCGATCCGGAATTTACGACACCGTTTGAGACGGCAGGCGCGAAGATGCCAAAAGGTCTTTCCCTCTACGCAAAGTGGATACCTGCGACGCATACGGTGACCTTTTATGATAGAGGTAACGTATACTTGGAAAAGAAGATCGTACACGGGCAGGCGATCATTGAGGGTATTGACCGTCCGTCATATGAGAAGGATTATATCTTTGACGGCTGGTATACCACAGAGGATTGTCAGGAGGGTACGGATTTTGACTTCGCAAAACCGGTGGTAGAGGATACGAAAGTCTATGCCAAATGGACGCCGATTACTGATACGACTTATACCGTCAGGTATTTGACGGAAGGCGGCAGACCGGTAGCGGATGAGGTGCATGGCAGCGGAACGGTCGGCGAGACGATCCGTGTGGAAGCGGTAAAGCCAAGGGATCAGTACGCAAGCTATACGGTGGATGAGGCGACGAAAGACTTCACACTTACCGCAGATCCGAAGCAGAATATTATCATCTTTACATACTCTCAGACGAGTGATCTGAAGTATGCCATTCATTATGTGGATGAAGGACAGGTGATCTATAAGCGAGAAAACATTCCGAGTGAGGCGAACCACCTGACTGTGCATCCGGAAGCGGACGATCTGGAAGCATTGGATGCGCTTGGATACAAGGTCATTGACCATCACAAGGAAGTCGATCTTACCACGGAAGGCGAGAATATCGTTACATTTGAATGTGAAAAAGCGGAGTATACCATTACGTACGAAGGCTTGGAAGGCTCAGACTTTGCACAGAGCAATCCGAATCCGGCGACGTATAGAATCGATACGCCAAGCTTCACACTGCAAAATCCGACAAAGATCGGCGCTGCCTTTGACGGCTGGGTATTTGACACGTCCACAGGCGGCATTGTGCAGGACAATGATCACAACAAAATGCAGACGGTGATCAGTACAGGCTCTCATGGAAATCTGACCTTTACTGCAACGTGGAAGGAGAAAACGTATACCGTCGCATACGATACGAACGGCGGTACACCGGAAACGATTGAGTCTAAAACAGTCGGGTGGAATTCAAGCGGACTTTTGCCGGAGATCACACCGACAAAGACAGGCTACACCTTCAAAGAATGGACGTATCAAAACGCAGCTGTAACGCCTGATAAGACGTATGCGTCTCTGGCTGGCACAGACGATGTGGCTTCGATCACATTGACGGCACAGTGGACGGAAGATCCGAGCGCGACCATACACGTAGACTACGTGGCTGATCCGGCGACAGGCGGAAGTGTAAGCAATACGGCGGGAGATACTATCCAGATCATCACGGCAAACGGGCTTAGAGGCGCAACGGCTACGGCAGCGGGAGGCTATACGTTTATCGGCTGGTTCAACGGCGAGACAAAAGTAACGGATTCGACGGTACTTACGCCGGGCTTGGCTAAGGGTTCTCTGAACAAAGATCCGGAAGATCAGACGTATACAGCTACGACGTTTACTGCGAAATTCACGGAGAATGAGAACGTGACGCTGACGTATACGGTCAATCCGTCCGAGAGCGGAACGGTTTCACGCGGTTCTGAGTCAATCGCGCCGGTTACGGGTGTGCCGAGAGGCTCCTATGCGAGCGCAAATCCGGGTTACAAGTTCGTGAACTGGACGGTAGGAAGCGATGTAGCCGGAAAAAATCAGAGACTTACGGCAGCACAGGTGGCGAATGCGGCAAAGAAGGATGGCGTATATACGTCGACGGAATTTGTCGCAAACTTTGAAGTCGACGCATCGCAGACGGTACAGGTGAACT
>CATZPU010000005.1 GCA_958422845.1 uncultured Lachnospiraceae bacterium
CACATAAACAGAAATCCGCACAGCTCCGTCGAAAACCGAAAGCTCCTGTTAAAGAAATTTCTGGCACACAGCTCCGTCAGCATCATCGCAACAATACCTGCAACCAGAAGCATCAAGATCCCTGATACGATCTTAACTAAAATATCTAGTAATTTTCTGAAACTTTTCATTTAGATCCTCCTGAAAATGAAAGGGAAAAGGTGGTGAATATCTGACAGAAAGAGCCAGGACACGCTGCCGCATCCCAGCTCCTTATGCAGCTCTCACAATCCTCAAAAACATACTGGCGAATACTTCCTCATCGCCAGACCGGCATCACATGCATTAGTGTGCAAGGATCTCATCAAGGACTTCCTGATTAAACCATGCCTCTTCTGCATATCTCTGATAATACTCCTCGCCGCCGAGCTTATCCTTAAAGCTCTGGATATCCGGTTCTTCATCAAACTCAACGCCTGCATCTTTCAATGTCTGTGTAGCCGTCTCATTATCCTCTGCGATAGTATCGAAAGAGTATTTTGCTGCTGCTACTGCCTGCTCTTTCAGAATTGCCTGATACTCTTCCGGAAGGGAATCCCATGATGCCTGATTTGCTGCCATCGTGCATCCCATCCACATATAGTTGATGAAACTGAAATGCTTGATATCATCATACGTCGCATTTGCTACCAGATGATATGTCGCATTATCCTGTCCTTCTGCCGTACCGTTGGAAAGTGCGATCGCCAGCTCGTTCAGTGCAAGTGCAACCGGATTTGCGCCAAGTGTCTCCCAGCAATCCAGATACATCTGGCTTGTCGGCACGCGAAGCTTCAGTCCTTCTACGTCCGCTGCCTCATGAACCGCCTTATTCGTCGTGGAGATCTGTCTCATACCGTTATCACCCTCAGAGAGGTATACAAGTCCCGTATCCGGAAGATCTGCGAAGATCTTTTCACCGATCTCTCCGTTTACCACTTCGTATGCTTCCTCAGCAGAGTCAAACAGGAACGGAAGATCCAGAATCTTTGCATTCTCATAAAACTCTGTAAAACCGGAAGTACCTGCGAAGATCAGATCAATAGTTCCCATACGTGCGGACTGAAGCGCCTCTGCGTCGTTTCCAAGCTCACCGGAGTGATGTACATCCAGTGTGATCTGTCCCTCGGATGCTTCCTCTACCAGTCTCGCATACTCGATAATCGTCTTTGTCGGAACTGAGTTCTCATTGCCCGGAGAATAGATCGTCAGTGTCACCGGATCAAGAGAAGACAGATCTTCTGCACACGCTACATTAGAAAAAGCGGTGAGTGAAAGTGCTGCTGCTGCAAACAAAGCTACTTGTTTCTTCATAATTCATTTCCTCCATCATCATTTAATTACTCTGAGTCTCTTTGTTGTAGGATTGTAGAACAACTTGTTGGTTATAGTATAAATTCTGCACAGATAAAAGTCAATATAACAGAGTGCATAAAATATTTGCACTATTTTTGTCTATTTCCTACATTGATTTTTGTCTAAAACGTATGATATTATATTTTTTATTGTAGGACAACTAGACATTCGACATTTTTATTTTGCTAAAGTATCCACAGAAACATTTTCTATATGAAAGGAGACACATACAATGACAGGAAGAGATCCTTTATTTGACGTAACTGACAAAATCTGTATCGTAACCGGAGGTCTGGGACAGCTCGGCGCACAGTACGTAAAAGCACTTCATGAAAGAGACGCCAAGGTTGCCGTTTGGGGCCGCCACATGAGCAAAGAAAGAGCTGAAAAGAAATTTGCCGAACTCGGTTTTTCTTTAGATGAGAATATCCGCCTTTATCAGGTAGATATTTCAAAAAAGGAAGATCTGAATCAGGCGCTTGACGATATCGAAGCCGCATGGGGTACGCCGGACGTACTTGTAAACAACGCCGGTATCGACACACAGCCGAGTGCTCCGCCAGAGGTATCCGGTCCGTTTGAAAATTTTCCGGAGGAAATTTTCCGCGAAGTCGTTGAAGTAAACCTCGTCGGCACTTTCCTTGCCTGTCAGGCAGTCGGCGCCCGCATCAAAAAAGCAGGAAAACCGGGTTCGATCATCAACGTCGGCTCCATTTACGGCATGCTCTCCCCGATTCAGGACATTTATGCCTACAAAAAAGAGCTGACCGGAGTTCCGTTTATCAAACCGGTCGCATACTCCGCTGCAAAGTCCGGTATCTACAACCTCACCAGATATCTTGCAACTTACTGGGGAAAAGATAACATCCGTGTCAATACACTGACTCCTGCCGGCGTATGGAGAGATACGCAGGACGAGATCTTCCAGGGCAATTTCTGCGCAAGAATGCCAATGGGACGTATGTCGCGTGAGGATGAATACAATGGTTCTCTGATCTTCCTCGCTTCCAACGCTTCTTCCTTTATGACCGGCGCAAATCTCGTGGTAGACGGAGGATGGACCGCATGGTAAATAAGGCAGATCTGGAAAAGATTTTTTCTGCTCTGATCGTTCCGATGAAAGAGGATCAGAGCATTGACTACGAAGCGCTTAAAGAACTGATCCGTCAGCAGCTTGCTGACGGCGTGGAAGGGTTTTATGTATGCGGCTCCTCCGGCGAAGGGCTGCTGCTTTCCTGCGAAGAGCGCAAAAAGGTTCTTTCGACTACAGTGGAAACTGTAAAAGACCGCGTGCCTGTGATCGCCCATGTCGGAACGATCCGTACAGAAGACGCCGCAGATCTGGCACGCCACGCACAGCAGACGGGAGCCTGTGCTATTTCAATGATCCCGCCGTATTATTACCACTTCTCGATGGACGAGATCCTCTCCTATTATGAGGATATTCTCCATGCGGTTCCCGGTATGCCGGGCATCATTTACAATATTCCGCAGTTTACCGGAGTGGAATTTAATAAAGAAAACGCAGGACGTCTTCTGGAAAATCCTGCGATCATCGGAATCAAGCATACATCGCAGAATCTCTACGCAATGGAGCGGATGCACGACAGCTATCCTGAAAAGATCCTCTTCAACGGCTTTGACGAGCAGTTTACCGGTGCGCTTCAGATGGGCGCTACAGCTACGATCGGCACTACTGTAAACCTTTTTGCACCGCTGTTTCTCAAAGCAAGAGAGCTGTTTTTGCAAGGGAAAAACGCAGAGAGCGCAAAGGTGCAGAAACAGATCAATATGCGTGTGGAAACAATGTGCAGCGTCGGTATCTTCAACGCCGTAAAGTATGCATGGACTCTGCGCGGTATCCCGTGCGGCGACTGCCGAAAGCCTTTCAAGCCTCTGACAGACGAGCAAAAACAAGTCATCCGCACTCTGATGGAGTTTTAAGCAGTTATCACATCGTTTCTTGTCTTTTATGGAAATATGTGCTATATTTTAGTAGTTATAATCGATTGCTGAAGCGAGGTAGATATGAATCCGATTGAAAAAGTATCTGTCGTACAACAGGCAGAGGAGGAAATCAAAAAATATATTCTCAGCGAGCAAGTGAAAATCGGCGATAAGCTGCCCTCTGAAAAGAAATTCTGTGAAGAAATGGGAATTGCCCGCGGTTCTGTACGGGAAGCGCTGCGGCTCTTACAAGCCAAGGGTTATCTGGAGATCAGCCATGGAAAAGGCGCTGTCGTTCTGCGAAAAGAAGAACTTACGCAGGAAGAGATGGCTACCTGGTTTCAGGACAATGAGGTAGAACTAAAAGATGTGATTGAAGTGCGTATGGCCATCGAACCCATCGCCGTCCGCCTCGCGATCGGCCGCTACACACCGAAAGAGTTAGAGCAGCTCAAGGATCTTCACCGAAGAGCTGTTGATGCCGCCTGTTCTCACAATGTAATGGAAATGGGTGTGCTTGACGAGCGGTTCCACACAGCGATCATTGAATGCAGCCACAATAAACTGCTCATCAGTATCAACAAAGAAATCGTCAAGACGCTGAAGCAGTTCCGAAAGAACACCTTCCAGATCGAAGGCAATATTGAAAATTGCATTCCCTATCACACCGCCATCTTAATGGCAATTGAAGAAAAAGATGTGGAGCGGGCACAGCAGAAGCTATTAGAGCATCTCGAATGCGTCGCAAGCGATCTTGAGATGAGCAAGATGAAAACATGGCGAAAAAACGAAGAAACGCTTGAAACAGATCAATAAAACAAACCACTAAAACAACAAACACCGCAGGATCTCCGGTAACTTCATCTCCGGAAATCCTGCGGTATTTTTATTGTCCTATTTATCAGATCACAACTTTTAAGAAGGTCTGCTCCTCTACAGCAAACACAGCTATTATCTGTTTTTCTTACGTCAAAAAGTCTTTCAGTCTCTTGCTCCTTGACGGATGGCGCAGCTTGCGCAGCGCTTTTGCCTCAATCTGGCGGATACGCTCACGCGTTACGTTAAACTCTTTTCCGACTTCCTCCAGCGTGCGGGCGCGTCCGTCCTCCAGTCCGAAACGAAGCCGCACGACCTGACGCTCACGGTCTGTCAGAGACTCAAGCGCTGTGCCGAGCTCTGCACGGAGCATCGAAAACGCAGCGGAATCGGACGGTGACAGCGCCGTATCGTCCTCAATAAAGTCGCCAAGATGGGAATCGTCCTCCTCACCGATCGGCGTATCGAGAGATACCGGATCGCGGGAGATCTTCAGTACCTCGCGCACGCGGCTTACAGGTACGCCGAGCCGCTCTGCGACCTCCTCCGGAGTGGGCTCGCGGCCAAGCTCCTGAAGCAGAGTTCTCGTCATACGAAGCGTCTTGTTGATCGTCTCAACCATATGTACCGGAACGCGGATCGTCCTTCCCGTATCTGCGATACCTCTCGTAATTGCCTGACGTATCCACCATGTCGCATACGTACTGAACTTATATCCTTTTGTGTAATCAAACTTGTCGACCGCTTTCATAAGCCCCATATTTCCCTCCTGAATCAGATCAAGGAAAGGCATACCTCTGCCGACATATTTCTTTGCAATGCTGACTACGAGACGCAGATTCGCTTCTGTGAGCGCTTTCTTCGCCTCCTCGTCGCCTGATTCTACGCGCTTTGCAAGCTCCACCTCTTCATCACCAGAAAGAAGAGGTACGTTTCCGATCTCTTTTAAGTACATGCGCACAGGGTCCTCGGTACTGACGCCCTCAAGCACATCCACGTCGCTGATCAGCTCTATTTCTTCATTATCAGAAAGAAGGATATCCTCCTCTGACTCCAGAAGCAGGTCGTCTTCCGGATCATCAGGAGATTTGCCCTGTAAAATATCAATATGGCACTTCTCCATATATTCAAGGATCATATCCATTTTATCTTCTGTCAGTTCGATTCCGGTAAAGGCGTTCAGAATCTCATCATACTCCAACACATTCTTCTTCGTCTTTGCCAGCGCCTTCAGACTTTCCAGTGTCTTTAAAAACTGCTCCTGTACTTCATTCATGAATGGTCTCTCCTCATCATTGTCGTTCTCTCTAACATAACATTTTTGTCAATCGCTGTCAACGTTTGTACTAAAATTGCCAGAAAGAACCAACGTATCTGGCACTGCGATCTTTCTTCACAGCGCCGTTTTACTGTTTGCTTTCGATCTGCGGCACAACACTGCGCAGTGTGATCACCGGACCTCCCGTATGCTCGATATACTCTCTCGTAATTTTTACGCTGCCGATATTCTCATCCTTCGGTATCTCATACATAATATCGAGCATAAATTCCTCAATGATCGCACGCAGCGCACGCGCGCCTGTTTTCTTCTCCAGTGCTTTCTCTGCGATCGCCTCTAAAGCTCCGTCATCCATCGTAAGCTCCACTTCATCGAGCGCCAAAAGCTTCTGATACTGCTTGATGATCGCATTTCGCGGCTCACGCAGGATACGCACCAGCATCTCCTTTGTCAAAGCCTGCAAAGAAAAGATGATCGGAAGCCGGCCGATAAACTCCGGTATCATACCGAACGTCCTCAGATCCTCCACTGTCACCCTCTGTAAAATATTCGGGTCCTGATCGTATTTATCCCTGAGGTCTGAAAAGAATCCGATCGCCGCCTGCTTATTCAGGCGTTCCTTTACAATATCCTCCAGTCCCGGAAATGCTCCGCCGCAGATGAACAGGATATTTTTCGTGTTTACGGTCGCCATCGGCACCATCGCATTTTTGCTTGCCGCACCGACCGGCACCTCCACCTCGCTGCCTTCTAAGAGCTTCAGCATTCCCTGCTGTACTGCTTCCCCGCTTACGTCCCTCTGGTTTGCATTGCGCTTCTTCGCGATCTTATCGATCTCATCGATGAATACGATACCCTGTTCTGCGCGGTCAACGTCATTGTCTGCCGCCGCCAGTAATCTTGAGATCACACTTTCGATATCGTCACCAATATATCCTGCCTCTGTAAGCGAGGTCGCATCCGCGATAGCAAGCGGAACATCCAGAAGCCGTGCGAGCGTCTTTACAAGATACGTCTTTCCGCATCCTGTCGGCCCAAGCATCAGCATGTTGGATTTTTCTATTTCAATATCATCCATATCCCCTGTGCCGATCCGCTTATAATGATTGTACACAGCGACAGAGATCACTTTCTTTGCGTGCTCCTGTCCTACTACGTACTCGTCAAGTTTCGCCTTGATCTTGTGCGGTGCGGGGATCGCTTTGATATCGAACTCTTTTTTTGCATCCTTATCCTTCGGCTTTTTCTTTTTGACCTGCTGTCTCTGGAAGCCCATGCCTCCGAGCAGATCGGAAAGGTTGATCATACTGATATTCTGTATGTTCGGCCCTTTGCCGTCATTCTTTTCGCCGTTTTTATCGTCCTTCTTATCCTCGCTCTCCTCAGTCAGTACGACCTGCGGAGGCATGCTCATATTCATCATATCCTGATACGAAAGACCTGAATTTTTCATGGAGTCGATCGCATTCTGCATACAATTTGCGCAGACGCAGATGCCGCCTCCCATCTCTACCATTTTTCCTGTTTTACTTTCGGGACGTTTACACAAAAAACAGATTTTTTCGTAATCGTCTTTCTTTTCGTCATTATTATGCTCCTGCATAGTTCTCTCCTGTTTTCTCTTGCTGTATCAAAACGATCGGGTGATCCGACCGCAGCCTGCATTTTCTTACGTCACTATGATCTCGTCTGCCGGATATTTCCGAAAACGCTTTTTTTAACCGGCTTACTCCCAGTATGCCCGATTCATGGTACACCTGTATATAAGGCTCTCCGGCAACTTCTTATAGTTTTTTCCAAGTCTGTAGCCTGCGTATTTTGCCGCGCTCTGAATGCACAGCTTCGGCAGCAGATACGGTTTTCTGATCTTTAGCAGATACGCCGCCGTCTGTTTTACCATCCGTACGCCTTCGCTCTCGGACTTTACCGCGTCGAATATTTCAGGATGCTCTGCCTGCGAAACGCCGAGATCAAAATTCCGGTGAAACTGCTCGCAGCTGCTGTAATTGTGAGAATGGATCACTCGCGCTTTTGCACAGTATGCGACAGCCTTTCCGCTTTGAATCAGCTTCGCGGCAAAGATCATATCCTCATTGAAGATCGTGCGCCGCTCAAAACCGCCAAGCTCCTCGTACGCGCTGCGCCTGTACATTGCGCAGACGTTTGAACAGAAAAACGTCTTGATCCCAAGCCGCTCAATATCCTCCTGCGTCTTGATCCGGCTTTCCGGTCCGTAGTTAAAGCTTCTCGTATATTTTTCGATGATACTGCACTCTGCTCTCGGAAGCTGTCTCGCATACGCCGCGCAGACTTTTTTATCTGAAAAGCAAGCGTACAGCTCTTCGATCAGAGTCTCATGCGCCGGAACCGCATCCTGCGTCATAAACAGGATAAATTCTCCCGTCGTTCTTTCTGCCGCCATATGGCGCGTACCGCCGTGATCGAACTGCTGCTTCGTAATATGGATCACCTCTGCCCCTTCGATCCCCTCCAGACAGCCCGGATCAAAGAGCTCCTCCTGCGTATTTACCAGAAGGATATGCGCCGGACGGATCGTCTGAGCCGTAAGCCGCCGAAGCAGCCGTGAAAGCTCCTCCCCCGGCCGGTACACCGGAATGATCACATCGATTTCTGTATTTGGCATAATCTCCTCCGCCGCTTACTCTTACTGAATACCTGTGTCAGAAATGATCTTGTTGCTGATCTCCTGTACCGTCTGTGACGGCGTGTAGTTTTCTTCTCCGAACAGATAACGGTGAAGTTCTGTGACATTCGCAGCCAGATTGACCGGAACGACGCAGTCTCCTGCGGCAATATTCGCTCCCTGATGTTCAAACGGGAAGCCTGTCGTGTCTGCAATGCTGTACTTTGCAATTCCGGACGCCAGTGAAATGATCTCCGTATTGCTCAGACTCGTAGAAACGTAATCCATCATCACATTGACGAGCGGAAGCAGACCTGCCACGCCCTTTGCCTGCGCTTTTTGGAATATCTTTTCCAGTACGATCCGCTGACGCTCCGTACGCTTGTAGTCCCAGCCTTCTGTATAACGGATACGGCAGTACGCCATCGCCTGAATACCCGTGACCGTCTGAAGTCCCGGAGAATCTATCGTCGTATATTCAACGCCTGTGACCTCAGAAGTCTCGACAAGATAGCCGTTGAGCCATCCTCTTTCTTCTTCTGTAATATCAAGCTCGATGCCGCCAAGCAGGTCGACCGCCTTAATGATCGCATTAAAATCGACTGTCACGAAATCCTTTATATCAAGGTCAAGATTTTTATTGAGCATGTTGACGGACCGCTCCGCTCCGCCGCCTGAGAAGCACTCAGTCGCCTTTCGGTACTCTCCGTTCGTATTGTCGAGATACGTATCGCGGTATACAGAGACAAGTTTGATGTCTCCGCTTCTCTGATTGATACTTGCAACCATGATCGTGTCGCTGTTCGTACCGCCCTCAAGCTGCCCCGTTCTGGAATCTACGCCGAACAGCGCGATATTTCTGTAACCCGACTTTCCAATACCGCTGTTTACGAGAATATCAGACAGCTTCACACGGTCTACACGGCCAAGCTGTGCAAAAGAAAATATGCCAAGCGCCAAAAACAGCAGTACAATGATCTCCAACACAAGAAGCAGCTTGCTGTGCTTCTTCTTTTTCTTCTTCTTTTTTCTCTTTCCGCTCTGAGGCTCCTGATAGTAGCCCTGCGGATCGTAATAGCCATTCTGCGCGCCGTAATAGCCGTTCTGTGCGCCGCCGTACTCCGGTCCGCCCTGATAACCGCCCTGTGCGCCGTAGTAGCCGCCCTGTGCATTCCCGTATCCCGACTGTCCCCTTCGTCTGCCTGACTGCGGCTCTTTATAATTCTGCCTGCGTTCTCCCCCGTCTCTTCTTCTATCTGTCATAGGATCCCCTTCTTTCAATATGCGTTTTTATTTATAAATCCCTTAAACACTGTCAAAAACAAAATCTTGATATCAAGTCCCATCGTCCAGTTTTCTATATAGTACAGATCGTAATCGATCCTTTTCTTAATTGAGGTATTTCCGCGGTAGCCGTTGACCTGCGCCCAGCCCGTCATACCGGGACGCACCTGATGCTTGACCATGTAGCGCGGTATCTCTTCCCGAAACTTCTCCACAAACTGCGGACGCTCCGGCCGCGGTCCGATCAGGCTCATCTCACCTTTTAAGACATTAAAGAGCTGCGGCAGCTCGTCTATGCTCGTCCTGCGGATAAATTTTCCGATGCCTGTCACACGCGGATCATTCTTCGTCGTCCAGCCCGCTTTTTCCTCCTGCTTCGATTGTACCTCCATCGAACGGAATTTATACATCTTGAACGGACGGTTGTGAAGTCCCACCCGTTCCTGCGTAAATATCAGCGGTCCCTTTGACGTCAGCTTGATCAGGATCGCCGTGATCAGCATAACAGGCGAGAATAATACGATACAGACACTCGCTCCCACGAGATCGAACACACGCTTTATCATCATATTAAACGTATTCGTCAGCGGTACGTGACGGATGTTCACGACAGGAAGTCCCAGAAGGTCCTCTGTGTACGGCTTCGTCGGAATGATCTTGCTGTAATCCGGTATAAACTTCGTATGTACGCCGGATTTTTCGCACATTGCCACGATATGCTCCAGCTTGTCATACTCATTCAGTCCCAGAGTGATCGCGATCTCGTCGGGATGATTTCCCTCCAGAATATACGACAGACTCTCCGTAAGCCCCAGCACCTCGACATTTTTGTACAGCGTCCCCGACGCAACGTTATCATCCAGAATACCGAGTATCTTGTATCCCCACTGCGGATTCTGCACGATACGGTCAATATATTCCTCCGCCGCACGGCTGTAGCCGACGAGAAGCACGTATTTCTGGTTCAGACCGATCCTGCGCGCATTCATCAACACCATACGGACGACGTTCCGCTCGATCACGGTAAGCGTCACATTCAGCGCCATAAATACGCCGAGCACGATACGGGAAACGTCTCCCTGCTTAAACCAGAACAGGGCTGCCATCAGCGTAAGCCCGCATATCATATTGGCTTTTAAGATGTTGCCGCCCTCAAGTCTCCTGCCCTGCACACGCTTTGGCGTATACAGGTTGCATGCGTAATACAAAAGCAGCAGAAACGGAACTACGACCAGAAGTACCGCCATATAAAATTCCGGCGGAAGCACTCCCACCTCCGACGTGTCAACGGAACGCACCATGATGTACCATGCGATCAGATACGACACGACGATGACCAGTCCGTCTAAAACTACCTGCAGCCGATTAAAATACTTTTGATTATCTCTGATCAATCTCTGTCACCCCTGCAATCTTCTGCCTTATACTCCCGCCAGACGGCGGACTGTATTTATCCAAAGCTCCAGCTGGATCTTTAGATAATGGGGCAGATCTCTGCCTTGAAACCGCACCTTTTTGCTGCGTTTACAAAGCCTGACGCCTTTCCACAGCCCTGATAGGTACTCCCTGAAATATCCCTTCCGTGCAAAAAACAGCGTTTTTATCAGGAAACCCGCCGTAAAGAAGGGCAGGTTCAGCAGTATCTGCGGCCACGGCATGTTTTTATATATCAGATAAACGCTGTTGCGCGAAGAATGACGTATCTTAAACTCGTTGTAAACCGAACCGCTCGTCGCGCTTCCGACATGCTTCACGACCGCCTCCGGAATATAGTAATTGCGGTAGCCCGCGATCTTTGCGCGGTACGCTACGTCGACATCCTCCAGATAAGCAAAATGCGCCTCGTCAAACAGTCCGATCTCGTCAAATACGTCTCTGCGGTAGATCGCGGCGCCTGCACAGGCAGAGAATATCTCCCTGCGCTTTTGATAATGCTTTGCCGGCTTATCCTTTCCATAGGCATACGCCCATCCAAGCGCGCAGTAATAGTCTCCCGCATTGTCTATGATCCCGCTATCCTGCATCTTGACCATCTGAGAAGCACAGGAAAAACAATGCGGCATCTCCTCCATCGCTGCAATCAGCTCTGCAACAAATTCCTGATCGCACACCGTATCGTTGTTGAGCAGGATCACATAAGGCGTCTCCGCCCTGCGTATCCCCTCGTTGACTGCTCCGCAGAATCCGCGGTTTTCCGAAAAACAGACCAGTTCCACCTCAGGGTAATGCGATTCGACAAACGAAACGCTTCCGTCCAGTGAACCGTTATCGATCAGCAGCACCTTAAAATCATGCCTGCTCTGCTCCCTCAGCGAATCGAGACAGCCCTTTAAATATTTAATTCCGTTGTAATTCGGTATCACGACTGTTGCTTCCATACTGCTTCCTCGTTATGCCGCAGCTATACTTCGTCTTTACAGCATAGCCGCGTTATCTTTTCCTCAGAGAATAATCGCACGTTTTCAGGGAGAAATTCGGATTGTAATACGGATCGCCATCCTCCAAAAACTGTTTCCAACGTTCCTGCATAAAGTCGATCTCCGACTTAAAGCGGATCTGTTTCTCCGGCGTATCCTCATATCCGCGGCTTTTTGACTCATAATGGTACATCTCCACATTCGGCTCATATACCACAAGATAGCCCTTTTCCCGCACTCTCAGGCAAAAATCAATATCATTAAATGCGACTGCCAGCTTCTCCTCAAATCCTCCGACAGCCTCCCATGCATGTCTGTCCACCATCATGCATGCCGCCGTCACCGCGCTCAGATCCTGCTGCAGGATCGCTTTTCTAAGATAACCGCTGCGCTCGCGCGGCATCCCGACAAACATCGCACCCGCCACACCGCCGATACCGACGATCACTCCGGCATGCTGGATCGTATTGTCCGGATAGTAAAGCCTTACCCCGACAATCCCGATCTCCTGCCTCTGGCACTGACCGATCATCCGCTCAAGCCAGTCGGGCGTGATGACTGTAATATCATTATTCAGGCAGAGAATATAATCGCCCTCTGCAAATGTAAACCCGAAATTATTGAGCGCAGAGTAGTTAAAGCCCTCTTTCCAGTAAACGACTCTCACGCCGTCCCTGCCGTCGATCTTCTTATAATAATCGAACGTTTCCTGCTCTGTGCTGTTGTTCTCTATAATAATGATCTCATAATTACGGTACGTGGACGTCTCCCGTATGGAAGTAAGGCACGCCTGAAGCGTCTCTTTCTCGTCCTTGTTCGGTATCAGTATCGAGACGAGCGGCTCTCCCTCTACCTTGTACTTTGCACGATAGAAGCCCGGAAACTTTGTATCCGTTACCTCTGCCTCGCTGCCGCACCGCCTGATATGATCCGCCACCGCACGTTTTCCCGCATCAAAAGCATATTTTTTGCTGAGCGGATTGTCCGCCGTTGAAGCGGCATGCACCCTCCAGTGGTACAGCACCTTCGGTACGTGTGCGATCTTCTTCGTATTTTCCGCGCACCGCAGGATAAAATCGTGGTCCTGCGCCCCGTCATATTCACGCCGCAGTCCGCCGACGCGCTCCAGAAATGCCTTTCGCACTACGAGGAGATGACAGATATAGTTGTTTGACCGAAGCAGGTCAAGATTAAAATCAGGTTTGAAATTCGGCTGATACCGCTCTCCCGTCTCTCCCTTTATCTTATCCTCGTCCGTATAGATCACATCAGCGTCCTGCTCCTTTATCGCCAGAGCGACCTCGAACAGCGCGTTCTCGCACAAAAGATCGTCGTGGTCGAAAAGCGCGATGTAATCTCCCGACGCCATCTCAAACGCCTTATTTGTATTGTCGGAAATGCCGAGATTCTCTCCGAGAACCTTGTAACGGATTCTTGCATCGCTCATATATTCCTCAATTACCGGCTTCGTCACCGACACATCGGGGCTTGCGTCCACGATACAAAGCTCCCAGTGCGGGTACGTCTGTGCGGTAACGGACTCGATCATCTGCCGCAGAAAAGTCTCCGGTGGGGAAAATACGGATACGACAACGCTGATAAGCGGAGGATTCTCCCACACCATATTTCGCTGGCGCTCCCTCTCTGCGTCAGTGAGCAGATCCTTTTTGCACCATTCCCCGTAATCTGTCTCAACGCCCTCAAATCGCTCCGACAGACGAACGCGAAACTCCTTCCAACCGTACTGGCGCAGATAGGCGATCCCTTTTTTTACTGTATAGACATTCAGGCTTTTTACGACCTTTTTAATATCCATGCTCTTCCTCCATACGAAATGCCAAAAACACTGCGCCCCTTATCGCCGGAAGAATTTGTGTATCTCCTCCGCTACGCGCGCTCTCTCCTCCTGCTGCAGCCCATAGTACATCGGCAGGCGCAGAAGTCTTTCGCTTTCCTTCGTCGTAAAACGATCCTCCCCGTGGAAGCGGCCGAACTTCTCTCCCGCAGGCGCAGAATGAAGCGGCACATAATGGAATACGGTACTGATCCCGCGTTCTTTTAAATACGCGATCAGAGCCGCCCGTACAGGCTCGTCTTTCAATTTAATATAGTACATATGCGCATTGTGCTTTGCATAATCCGGCACAAACGGCTGCTCGATATAGCCCTGATCTGCCAGATCTTTAAGCTCGCGGTGATAAAACTCATACGTCGCCATGCGGTCTGCATCGATCGCATCCGCCATCTCAAGCTGCGCCCACAAATATGCGGCATTCAGATCACTTGGCAGATAGGAAGAACCGTAATCTACCCACGTATATTTATCGATCTGCCCGCGGAAAAATTTGCTTCTGTTCGTTCCCTTTTCACGTAAGATCTCCGCTCTTTCCTTGCTTTCGTCATCGGAAAATACGATAGCTCCGCCTTCTCCCATCGAGAAATTCTTCGTCTCATGGAAGCTGTAGCAGCCAAAATCACCGATCGTTCCAAGCGCCCTGCCCTTATAATAGGCGTCTACGCCCTGCGCGGCGTCCTCCACGACCCTTAGCCCGTGACGGCGCGCAATATCCATGATCGTATCCATCTCGCATGACACGCCTGCATAATGCACCGGAGCGATCGCCTTCGTCTTTTCCGTCACCGCATCCTCGATCAGCTTCTCATCGATATTCATCGTTCTCGGATCAATATCGACAAAGACAAGCTTCGCGCCGCGCAAAACGAACGCATCGGCTGTGGAACAGAAAGTATAAGACGGAAGGATCACCTCGTCTCCTTCCTTCACCTCAGCCAGATACGCCGCCATCTCAAGCGCATGCGTACACGATGTCGTAAGCAGCACATGCTTTACATCAAAACGCTTCTCCATCCATTCAGAGCAGTATTTTGTGAACTTTCCGTCGCCGCTTATCTTGCGCGCTGCGACAGCTTCCTGCATATATTCAAATTCTTTTCCCGTGAACGGGGGTTTGTTAAAACCAATCATATTTTCCTTCTCTCTGCAATAACGCAAGGCTCCAGACACAGCCTTTCCAAAAACTGTACCTCGAACCGCCTCTCGCTCTTCTGTATTCAACTGATACCTACAATAATATTAAAATAACGCTTTTCTGTCAAGTGTACCTTTCCATTCTTGCCCGCACATGGTAAAATAATCGCATCAACAGCGCCTAATCATGGCTTGTAAGAAAGGTATTATGGTACATATGAAAAATTTATTACATTCCAAACGTTTTCAGTCCCTTTTACTTCTCTGGGGACTTCTTGCGGCGAGCTGCCTCGTTATTTTTCGATATTTTTTATTTGGCGATCTGCTCGTTGTCTTTAACGACGCCGGTTCTGACACGAGACAGCAGTACCTGATGCAGTACGCTACGATCGTCAACCATCTGAAAAACGGCAATTATTCTCTCTGGGATCTGAATAACGGCTTCGGCGCCAGTATGTTTTCCCTGAATATGTCGAATATTTTCCTGATGCTTGTATATCTGGCAGGGTACCTGTTCGGCATCGGCCGCATTCCCGGAGTGATCGTCTACCTGCTGATCTTTCAGATTCTCCTTGCAGGTACCTTTTGCTTTTTGTTCCTTGACAATTTTTCACTTTCCAACCTCAGTAAAGTAATCGCTTCCTATATTTATGGCTTATGCGGTTACCTGCTCATATGGGGACAGCACTATCAGTTCGGTTCCTTTGTTGTCTTTCTGCCGCTTTTGCTGCATGTTCTTGAACGCGCAATACGCAGGAAGAGATTCAGCTTAAGCGTACCGTTCGTCACGGCGGCAATGGTCTGTGCCAGCGTCTATATGTCGTACATGGCGCTTATCATGGCAGGCTGCTACATTCTTTACCGCATGGTACTGTGCGATGATACATGCAGGGAGCGTATCCGCGCATTCTTTTTGCACTGTGCAAGCCTCATACTCGGCATTGGGATCGGTGCGTTCATATTCCTGCCGATGGCGTACTACCTGATGACGAACAGCAGCCGTCTGGAGAGCAGCGTACCGTTCCTGCAGCGTCTTGCCGGCTTTCTGGATCTGTACGATCCGGACTTTTTTGAAACTGCGTTTCTGCGTATGTTTTCTTCCCTCTCACAGGGACTTTCCGATTACAGCGGATATTCCAACTTTTACGAAGCTCCCGTACTGTTTTTCGGCGTACTGTTTCTTATCGTCGCTTTTCAGTACATCTTTACCATCCACAAACAGAAAACTTCCGTAAAATCAAAATGTCTGCAATATACGGCGATCGCATTTTTCGTTTTCTGCATGTTCATCCGGCTCGGCGCAGCGGCATTCAACGCGTTCGCTTATCCGTTCGCACGCCATTCCTTTATTTTTATGCCGCTGTTCGCGCTTGTCACAGCGTACACGCTCGACCAGATCCTGATCCGAAAACGACTCAGTATTCCTGCGCTCGTCCTGTCTGCGCTGTATGTGACGGCTGCCGGAGTCATCTCCCTGCGCGGACTGACACAGGATTCACTGAAAGCCGTCATGCTGCTTTCCCTTCTGCTCGGCTGGGCAATGATGATACTCTTTGTGATCGCTGCCAGATGGAGAGCAAAAAACGTAAAACTTCTCCAAAACGGACAGTTCATCGCGGCAATGCTGCTTGCATGCGTTGCCCTCAACATGACGTCAGAGGGATATTACTGCTACAACGGCCGCGAAGTGCTGACGCGCTCCGCACCGTACTACTGGGCAGGGCTCTACAACCCGAATGTCACGGAAGCGATCAGCTATCTGAACGAAACCGATCCCAAGCTCTTCCGAACAGAGAAAGATTACGCTGCCGGAAGCTACTGTATGGACGCCATGGCGCAGGGCTACCGCGGTATCAGCGCGTATAACTCCACGCCAAACAGTAACCTTGAGGAATTTGTCAACTGTGTGATCCCCAATTTCCCGCTTATGGCGAAATATGAATATACGTACCGCCAGATCGGCTATTATACGGGACACAGCACGCTGTTCGGTATCAAATACCTGCTCTCGCAGGTTCCCGATCTGCAGCTTGACGGATTCACTTTGCTCAAACAGTTCGGAGATATCTATGTATACAAGAATGAAAACGTCTCCTCATTTGCACGTTTCTATACAGAAACGGCAGACAGCAGTATTCTGAAAAACGCATACGGAAAGCTCGATCTGGAACAGATGCTTCTGGAGACGCTGTATCTCGATGATGCGCAGGGCAATACAGCTGGCAGCGCCGCCGAATATCATCTCGAAAAGATTCCAGTCCGCATTCCGAATATCAAAGCAGACGGAAGCACAGATTCCGTAACGATCCCGATCGATCGGGCTGCTCTGGAAGGATACGAACGTGTATACCTCGAATTTGACATTAAGCTCGCAAAAAACGGCGATGTCTGTGTCAACCCTGAATTGCCGCTCCCGTATTACTTCCGGTTAAACGCCGATAAAACGCAGCATGTACAGATCGCTGTCCCAAAAAGCTATGACCATATAACGCTCAAGGATGTCGGAGGCTCTTTTGAGGGAAAAGTACGCAAAATACGGCTGCTCGGCTCCCGCAGCGCTGTCTCCGAAGAGACACTAAGTACCGTCACCATGCCGAATACCACGAACGACTCTATCCTAAGCGGCACGGTAAACGCCGCGCAGGACGGCTACCTTTTCCTTCCGGTTCCGTATGAAAATGGCTGGAGCGCCGTCGTAGACGGAAAGGAAACACCGATCCTTCGGGCTGATATCGGATTTATGAGTATTCCGGTAAGCGAAGGAGAACACAGCTTCACCTTTACCTACCGTCAGCCGTATATGCAGGAGGGTATCTATATCACCGCCCTCTCACTCGGAATCTGGAGCGTGCTGTGCATCGTACGCATATACAGAAAGAAAAAAGCAACTGCATCTGTTGAAAACGTGCGCCGCTAAGCGCAGAATACAAAACCGCACCGCCATAGGTCACTCGGAATCTATGGAGATGCGGTTTTATATTACTTTTTTATATTATCGTTTATCTTTTCAATGTCTCTTTCGTTCTCTAACGCTTTCAGTCATTGAAACTTTACAATCATTTCGCATCGATCAGATTGATCCTGTTCTGATGTCTTTCTGCGCCTGAAAACGGAGTGTTCAGGAACGTATCAAGTATCTTGAC
>CATZPU010000006.1 GCA_958422845.1 uncultured Lachnospiraceae bacterium
GGAGATACGCAGCGGGATCACAGAAAAATTCCAGTACGCTAACCACAGATTAAACAGCTTGCGGAAGGTATATCCTGAAGTACCTACCTCGCGTTTATGATGCTCGACCGGAACATTTCCGATATTATGCGTTACGCGGTAAAATATACCGTCAATATATGGATTATAGCTCTCGTATTTGATCACCTCGTCGCGTACTGCGCGTGTGATGATCCAGAAATTACTCGAAACAATGTCTTTCGGACGGTTGAGCATAATACGTGAGCTGACTTCATTGATCTTGCTCGTCAGATTCTTCAGCGGTGAATTTTTTCTCACCGGATAGACGCCGTACACAACGTCGAAGCCTTCCTCCATTTTATGCACTAACTTAAAAATCTGGGAGGGATGCGTCTGCATATCATCGTCCATGCCAAGCACCATATCACCCTTCGTATATTGAAGAGCCGCCATCAGCGCGTTGTGCTGTCCGAAATTGCGCATCAGATTGACGCCGCACACATTCGGATACTGCTCTCCCAGCGCGCGTATCTCATCAAATGTGCCGTCCTTCGAGCCGTCATTTACAAGAACGAACTCGCACTCATACCCTTCATTTTTATCAAATTCTGCCATTACCAGCTCAACTACCTTGCGTATCGTTTTTTCTGAGTAATAGCACGGTATTACGATAGAAACTAACATTCCAGACTCACCGCTCCCTCTTTTGCCAAAAAATCATAAAACAGCGGCGCACCTCCTGTATGAAGAAAGCAGATCCTGCAATTCTCCATCCCCTGCGCCTCTATATATTTCTTCATTCCCAAAAATGCTTTTCCGGTATAGACCGGATCAAGCGGAATACCGTTTTTTGTATATTCTTCATAGATGCAAGAACGGATCTCCTCGTCGTACACACCGTAGCCGCCCGCCCGATACTCGTCCAGAAGAATGATCTCCCGTTCAAAATGCTCCGGCAGTCTGCATCCCGCTTTCGCAAAATAATCACAGATTCCTCCTTCGATCACAGAAAACGCACGATCCGTCTCACGCGAGGAGATCATCACACCTATGATCTTTTTCTTATCTTCCGCCAGAAGATGACCGCAGATCAGACCGCTCTGCGTCGCGCCCGTGCCGGACGGACAGAATATATAATCAAACTCCCACCCCTGCGAACGCTCAAATTCCTTGATCTCACCATAGGCTTTCGCATACGCCGCTGCCGCAGCGCCTTCATTTCCGCGGCCGAATTTATCCCCGTAAATATAGTACGGCTTCTTCCCGTCTGCGCGAAGCTTCTCCATCACACATTCTACCGTCTGCGCGATCTGTGTCTTTTCACAATGTACGATCCTCGTATGCGTCCAGTCAATGAGGTGTGTATTATTCGTCGGCGCCGTATCCTCCTGCGCTTCATGCGAACAGATCATCGTACATGAGATCCCCTGCGCAAAGCAGAGATTTGACAGCACGCGGCAGAGATTAGAGTGTCTGCTGCCGTATATGATCATCGAGTCGCAGCCTTTCTTTTTCATATCCTCCAGAAAGGCGTGCGCGATCCGAACCTTATTTCCGCCCATGGAAAAAGGCAGCAGGTCATCCCGCATGATATAGAATTCATTTCCGTTTTTATTTTCAAATCTCAACCGCTGGATCTCAGTCGCCATAATGCACCTCTTTATAATACAGTCAAAATTGCCTACCCGAATATTATAGAGTATTTTCCGACCGTGCGCAAGTAAATGCGAATGGAAGTTTACAAAGTCCATGGAAAAATAACGCAGGCGCAGAACATATAAGAAGCCGCAGACGATCTCGGATACCCAAAACCGTCTGCGGCTTCTGTTATTCTCTATAAAATATTACTGGATCGACTCACTGATGATCGGCCATACCGTGTCTCTCTCATTTCCGAGTACCCACTCGGCGATCCCTGCAAGCTCAAATTCTTTTACGAGCAGCGCTCTTGCTCTGACGGACTCCTCATCTTCAAGCCATATCTGGCAGAGACGTCCCTGATCGTCCGTCCACTCGGCATACTGCTGCCCTGTAGAGGCGTCAAACACTTTCTCGGCGCCCTGCTGCGCTACTGTCTGCTCGGCATAATCCATCGATACGGCTTCGCTCGTCACAGTAGTCGAACCGTCCTCGTTCGTTGCCGTATACCATATCCTAGAATAAAACGGAATAGCGCTCACAAGCTTTTCTTTCGGCATCTCGCTCAGCATATTCTCGATGCCGGTACGCTCAAAGTCCATCGAAGCGACGCTTCCTGCGACCTCTGAGCCTGCATAATGCTCATCATAGCCCATCATGATCACATAGTCGCAGACTACGCCAAGCTCCGCGCGGTTGTAATGCTTTGAAAAGTCCATCGGCACCGGTACGTCGACCGAAAGAACAATCTGATTCTTCCTGCACAAAATGGACAGCTCACGCATAAATTGCACGTAATCATATCCCGCCTCCTGCGCGATTCCCTCAAAGTCGATGTTGATCCCGTCAAAACCAAGCTCCAGCGCCTGACTGATCAGATAATTCTGGACGTTCTGACGCGCCGTGCGCGAAGCCAGAAGCGCTGTCGTGCTGACGTCCTCGCTGAAATTGCTGATCAGCGCCCATACCTGAAGCCCCTTCTTGTGCGCGCGCTTCACGTAAGAAGCATCTGCATAGGAAAGCACTCCGCCCTCATTGTCACTCAGATAATACCATGTCGGAGAGATCACATTTACGCCCGACATACCGGAAATATCCTTTTTCAGATCGCTGTTCATCTCCGGATAATTGATCTGGTGCCATACGAGATTTACTTTCTCTCCAAGCGACATACTTGTATACTGCGGCTCCTGATAAAACGTCTCTGTCGTGATCGTCTCAATATCAGAGAGACGGTTATTCTTGATATAACCGATATATCCGTCTGCCGTCATGATCTGCGACCAGTTTTCCATCTGTTCCAGCACTCTTACCTGACTGCCCGCCGTCACATCTGTAATAATAGGGCTCTTGATGCCGCCAAGATAGCGCACGGCGCTGTCCTTTTTCACATTTGCAACGGTCTGCTGCACACTGCCGCGCGTCACAACGATACGGGACGGCGAATCAAACACGTCAAACTTTAGGTTGGAATACTGCTGCATAAAATTCACAGACAGAAACATTCCCGACGAAGTTGTTTTTAAAATCTCATAGCCCGCATCGAAGCTCTGACCGTCTGTCGTGTACGACGTCCCGTTCGGCGCGATCTCAAACAACTGGTCCGGCGTCGTAAACAGCAAAAGTCCTGCCGACGCATCCCAGTGAAAACGTGAATTCAGCTCACGCTGTACAAGCGTATAATCGATATAAGCGCTTCCGTCTATGATGACTGCACGCTCCTGCACCAGATGATCCTCCACAATAACGGCTGCCTCCGTGCCTCCAAGCGCACTTGCCGCCTCACTCGTCCCTGTCAGCCCGAAGTAATCCTCCGGCACCATCCGATGCCTTGTCGGCATAAACTTTATCACACAGACCGCCAGTATCGCAATTACTCCAATGCCCGCTACGAGCGCGGCGAGGAACCGGTACTGCCTTCTTCTTTTATTCATCGCTATACTTCCCCTTTCTGTTACAGCTCTCTGCGGACAGTTTAACATTTATTTCAGAAATCGTCATTATTTTCGGAGTCATTTTTATAAAAAAATAAGAAACGGCTAAGGGGAATACCGCCGCCACTGCTATTTTCCTTTCATATTCTGAGGCTCCGGAATCCTGATAAAATGAATTTCTGTGATGCGTTCTGCATCGTCGCTGATAAAATCGCGCATGTACGCGCAGCGCTCCGCCAACAAGCAGGCATCCGCGATCTCTGCTGCCCTGCTCGGCTTCTCATTCAAATAAAGCTGCGTACCCTGCTTTTCATAACTTTGCAGCTCCCGCATCAGAGAAACCGCATCTTTTGTCCTTTTTCTGTACTGTTTTTTTCTGTCCACTTTTCTCCTTTTCATGCCGTACGGACAACGGAGATGCTTTCATAATGCTTCGTGATATATTATAATGATGTCCCTGCTCCCGATATGTCCAAAAGAATACGCTTTCGCATATCAGAATATCCGATACGGCGTATTTGGTGATTATAAAGATTGACTTGCGTATAAAATAGAAATTGATTATAATGCGTAAAAGAAGTGTGGAAAGGATATATGGGATGTCTGCTGTGGGGAAGTACAGCGATTTCCATCTCCTCCTTTCTCTGAAACTCCACATAACCTTTCTGTTATTTATTATATATAATATGTGTATATTTTGCAAGTGGTTTTTACATTTTATACCCACTTTACTCTTTGCACATCTGCGTATATAATATAGTAGTAATTACCGAATAAGGATGTGATTAAATGAAGATTGAAAAAATCAGCGACAAACAGATCCGCTGCACCCTGACACGGGAAGATCTCGCCAAGCGGGAGATCAAGCTCACTGAGCTTGCATACGGCTCCGATAAAGCACAGGCGCTGTTTCAGGATATGATGCAGATAGCTGCACAGGATTTCGGATTTGAAGCGGAGAATACGCCGCTTGTCATAGAAGCGGTCCCGATCTCAATGGATTCGATCATACTGATCATCACAAAGGTCGACGATCCCGAAGAACTGGATACACGGTTTGCAAGGTTTTCACCTGAGGATACATCAGGCGAGAACGCCCTTCCTCTTACCGATCTCAAAGATCGTCTTGAGGGCGCCGACGATATTCTCGGTCTGATCAAAAAGATCACGGAGGCGAAAAAACGCGCCGCCCAGAAATCTTCCGATACAGAACAGAAAGCAGACGGCGATAAGACGGAAGATGCTCCTTCCGATACTGCAGCGACAGATGAGGAGCTGCGCAGCCTGACTCGTTTCTATCTGTTCTCCTCACTCGACCATGCGATCCATGCCGCCGCAGTTCTCGGTTCTCTGTGCAGCGTACCGAGCGCGCTTTACAAAGATACCGAAAACGGAGGATATTATCTCCTTGTAAAAAAAGCGTCAAGCTCCGCCGAGCAATTCAATAAGCTGTGTAATATCCTCTCAGAGTACGGACAAAGCTGCAAGTTTAATCCTGCCATGGAAGCGCACCTTTCCGAGCATATGGAGACAATCCTTGCCTCTGACGCACTGCAGAGCTTACAGGCGCTAGGCGAAGCGTAAGGTACAAAACGATTGCCCTGACGGTATAAATAATTTGGGGATGCTGCAAAATACATCCGGCGGTACCCTTTCGGGTGATTTTCCTCCGAAAACTAAGATGTTTTCTGCGGAAAACACACCGAAAATCCACCGGAATCAGTATTTTGCAGCATCCCCTTATTTTTCCTTATTTTCTAAACGCTTCTTCTCACATTTCATCTTTCTCCGGTCACAGAAGGTGCGATCACTGCACGACCTCACTGCCGTCCGTTTATCCGCAGAAGCTCTCCGAGTCTCTCCCGAAAAGACCGATGTTTCCGGTCGCCTCGTACTCTTTCCTTAATTCCTCAAAGGCTGCCTGCCGTCCTGCGAGATACTCTTCGATATTATCCTTTGTAAGGAGTATGCCAAAGCCCTCCTTTTTGGCCTTTCCGTACATCGTATCCACCATCAGATCGGCTACTGTATTGTTGTAATGACCTTCATTGACGAAATTGTACGGATTCCTGTTTACCTGTGTAAAACCACTGAAATCCCAGATATCCGTAATCTGAACGAGCTGCCTTAAATACTCATAATACGCAGGACTCTCAAATTTGTACATCTCTGCAAGGAAGGTCGGTCCGATCACGACTTTGAGCGCCACGCCGCGCTCGTCGCAGAATGCTTTGAGCTTCTTCATTGCTTTTACGTTCTTTTTGATTGCAGGCATCGACGGTTCTTTTCCGTCAAACAGCGCCGCAAGATTCTTTTCATACCGCGGAAGCACGTATTCCTGCACATACCCGTCCGGCTCCTGCTCCATCAGGCTGTACGGATAGGAATAATTTCTCTCGCCTGTTGCCAGCGCATCCATGCCCCTCTCCTGCTCCGTATTGCCCTCAAATGCATATTCGAGCGTCGATGTAATATTACGGCACAAATAATCAAGGTTCTCAAGCAGCGTATTCCATGCGCCGCCCTCTACGACAGAGGGAACCTCATACACCTCGTTCGTATCCGCTCTTGAATATTTCTGCACTTCGATACTGCTCAGATGAAGCGTGATCTCCTCGATCCCCGCCGTATCGACGAGATACTGCGCATAAGTAAGAAAATCTGCAAAGCAGCCGTATGCCACATAAAAATTGTAATAATTTCTTCCTGTATATTCAGAGAGAAGCTGTGTACTCAGCACTCCTGCCTTCGATCCTCCGAGGATCACGGCGTCGTACTCCCCGATATGCTTTTTCATATATTTGCTCTTTGCCGCACGCGTATAGCCGTTCGCATCGATCTCCTGCGCGCCGCGTTCCACGGCGAAATATCCGGTCGGATCGACCTGAAAATTGACCGCCATAAAGGCTGCGATCCCTGCGAATACCAGAGCAGAAAACAACGCGATCCATTGCTTACTCTTCTTCATAAATCCTCCTTGCTGCATATGACTGTTTCTTCTTTAGAACTGAAAGTAAAGGAACTGTACGACCTGATTCATCTGCATGATGCACAGCACCAGAAGTACGGCCGCATACACTGCGCTCTTCCAGTTCGGTCTGAACTTCTCCATCATCTGACGGGAGTTCGGCAAAAACCAGCAGATGAACAGTCCCAAAAGAAGCAGCAGACTGTTTGACGCATTTCCTTTGACAAATCCCCATACTTGCTGTGCGACCTCGTAGACGCTGTTTCCAAGCGATCCGAAATTCACCATACCGCAGTAGACGTTCCACGCATCTGTAAACGTATTCGCTACAAACAGAACACGCACACCGACAACGCCGATCGCTGTCAGCGCAAATGCAAGCGGGAACGGGAATTTCCAGTTTTTCCTGTGCATCCACGCAGCCATGCACACGAACAGGCCGTTTACGATTCCCCATACGACAAAAGTCCAGCCTGCGCCGTGCCAGAAACCTGAGACGAAAAACGTCACCATTGTAGCTATGTAGTAATTGCGCCATTTGTTTCCTTTACGGTACACCGAGCGGAAAATATAAGCCGAGAGGAACCGTGACAGCGTCATATGCCAGCGTCTCCAGTAATCCTGAAAGTTCCGCGCCTTGTACGGAGAATCAAAGTTGTGCGGGATCACGATATTAAACATCAGTCCCAGTCCGATCGCCATATCCGCATAGCCGGACAGATCGAAATAATAGGAAACCGTGTATTCGATCGAATGATACCACGACTCGATCATCGGAAGCGAATCGTGAATATTTCCGAAAAATGACTGCGCGTCCGTCGTCAGCGGATCGGCAAGCAGGATCTTTTTCGCGCATCCGATGGAAAACAGGAAAAGCCCTGCCGCAATATTGTCAAAATTCAGTTTCAGATTCTCTTCATTCTCAAACTGCGGCACGACCTCTGCATGATGAATGATCGGGCCGACAATAAGCTGCGGAAAGAAGGTGATAAACAGCAGATAATTGATCACATCATACTGCTTCGTCTCTCCGCGGTAAGAATCCACAAGGAATGCGATCAACTGGAACGTAAAGAAAGAAATACCGATCGGTAAAATGATATGCTTAAGCGCGTAATCACTTCCGGTCAGCAGATTATAGTTTTCAATAAAGAAATCCGTATATTTGTAGTAGCCGAGCAGCCCCACATTGCCCATGATACCGATAAAGAGCAGGAGCTTTTTCTGCCTCTTCTGCTCGCCGTCCATTCTGGTCAGACACGAACCGACCACGTAGTTTCCTACGACGCTTCCGAGAAAGTACGGGAAAAAGTCCGGGCTTCCCTGTCCGTAAAAATAAAGGGAAGCAAGTACGAGCCATATCTTTGCGATCGAATAGTACCGGAATCTGTTCAAAAGAAAATAGACCAGAAACGTGATCGGCAGAAATGCAAAAATAAACTGGTAAGTTGAAAATATCATAGATCCTCCGAAGGAACCGGCGCAAAGCAGCATCTCCTGATGCTGCCTGACGCAGTCCCTTAATTCTTATAATGGTATGTTTCCGTGTTTCTTTTGATAAGGCGCCTCCTCTTTTGTGCGCAGCAGCCGGAACGTCTCTTTCAGCCTGCCGGCAGTCTCCTGCGGCAGAATGATTTCATCGACATAGCCCTTCTTTGCCGCAATGAACGGATTAGAAAATTTCTCCTCATACTGCGCCTTAAGCCGCTCATATTCCTGCTGAGGCTCCTTTGCCGCAGCGATCTCGCGCCGGTTGATGATCTGTACCGCGCCGTCCGCGCCCATGACGGCAATCTCCGCGATCGGCCATGCGTATACCATATCGGCGCTCATCATCTTGCAGTTCATCGCAATAAACGCGCCTCCGTACGCCTTTCTCATGATAAGCGTCACCTTCGGCACCGTTGCCTCCGCATATGCGTAAAGTATCTTTGCGCCATGACGGATGATGCCGTTTTCCTCCTGCTGTACCCCCGGAAAGAACGCCGGAACGTCCACAAGCGTCAGCAGAGGTATATTGAAGCAGTCGCAGGTGCGGATAAAGCGCGCGATCTTGTCAGCCGCATGATAATCGATCGCTCCGCCCAGATACATCGGCTGATTCGCAACGATTCCAAGCACACGACCGTCAAAGATACCGAATCCCGTCACTGCATTCTTCGCAAATGATTCGTGTATCTCATAAAAGCTGTCGTTCTCCAGAATATTCGTGATCACCTCATGCACATCGTACGCACGGCGTGAATTATCCGGCACAATATCCTCAAACCGCTTCGCCTCGATTTTTCTTATCTTCTTTCCGATAAGCGCATCCCACGCTCCATTCTCCCACATCACCGAACTCTCGCGCGACGCTTCCTGACTGCAATTTTGCGGCAGGTAGGCAAGAAGCCTGCGGATACTCTCCAAACACGACCGCTCGTCCTCGCATACGACGTGAGCGACGCCGCTTTTGCTGCCGTGTACCACAGTGCCGCCGAGCTCGTCAAGTGTCGCCTTCTGACCAAGCACCGACTCCACGACTGCCGGTCCCGTCAGGCACATCTTACTTAAGCCCTCGATCATAAATACAAAATCGCAAAGCGCCGGAGAATAGCTTGCTCCGCCGGAGCACGGGCCGAGTATGGCTGCGATCTGAGGGATCACACCGGACGCTTTCACATGGCGTCTGAACATCCCGCCGTAGCCGCTCAGAGAAAGAATACCTTCCTCGATCCTCGCTCCGCCACTGTCGTTCAGCAATATGACAGGAACCTTCATGTCAAACGCAAGATCTTGAATATTGCAGATCTTCTGCGCATGGATCTCTCCAAGCGTCCCTCCGATCACCGTAAAATCCTCAGAAGCGACGCACACACGCCTGCCGCAGATCGTCCCCCAGCCCGTGATCACACCGTCTCCGAGATACGTTTTTCCCGTCAGAAGCGACGCGCTGTCCTCTCGCGTCTCGAAAAAACTGTCGACCGGATGGAACGATCCCTCATCGAGCAGATACTCGATACGCTCCATTGCCGTCATCTTCCCTTTTTCATGCTGTTTCCTGATGCGCGCTTCGCCGCCGCCTGCCAGATGCTCCCTGCGCATCTGCTGCGTCTGTTCTATTCTGTCCGACCACATGATCTCTCACCTCTATATTTTATACCGCCGCCTAATATACCATAATTCTTGTGATTCGTAAATAACCGTTTTTTGCCTGCACGCCTTTACCTGCAAAGCTTTTTCGCAGCCGGAGTCGCCGCGCAGCCGGAGAGCGCCGTCTCCCGCAGGCTCGGCGGGATCTGTCTGCCTACCTGATACATCGTCTGGAGCATTTCATCAAAGGGAATAAGCTGCCGTACGCCTGCAAGCGAGACCTCCGCTCCCGTAAGCGCCATTGCCACGCCTGCCGCATTTCTTCCCTGACACGGGCACTCTACAAGACCTCCGATCGGATCGCAGACCAGACCGAGAAAATTCATCAGCACAAAAACAGCCGCGTCGAGACACTGCTGCACAGTACCGCCCATAAGCTCTACTGCGGCAGAGGATGCCATCGCCGCCGCTACGCCCACTTCAGCCTGACAGCCGCCTACCGCGCCTGAAACTGTCGCGTTGCGCATGGCAAGATAGCCGATGGCGCTTGCATTAAAGAGTGCGTCGATGACCGCCGCATCCGCAAGCTCATACTCCTCCTGCATGGCAAGCAGAAGCCCCGGAAGCACGCCTGACGAGCCCGCCGTCGGCGCCGCTACGATAAGCCCCATCGTCGTATTCGTCTCAAGCACTGCCATCGCATACGTCACAGCCTTTGAAAGAACCGGTCCGCAAATTGACTTTCCCTCCATGCCCTGCCGATGGATCATCTGCGCTTCCCCTCCGATCAGACCGCCGATCGACTTTCTCGGCGATTCTACCGGAACTCTCACAGATTCCCGCATGACCTCCAGTGCATGAGCCATCTGCGCTTCGACCGCCTCCTGCGTCGTCTCTGCGAGCATACACTCACGCGCCTTCATAACTGCGGAAATCGTACAATTCTGCATGGTGCAAAGCTCCAGAAGCTCCTGTGCGTTTTTAAAATCCATAGCTACATTCTCCTTTGAATTGGTATAAAGATTACATCCTGAACATTATCATTTCCGGATATCTGTTCCTGCGCATCGTCCGGCAGCGCGCCGTCAAATTCGATGATGCTGTACGCAATATCGCCCTTTTTCTCACGGAACAGCTTCATAAAAGCAATATTGACCTTCTTTTCACTTAAGCACCCCGTAATATGCGCGATCACGCCGGGACGGTCATAATGAATGATGATCAGCGTATTGTACTCACCGGAAAAATCCACATCTATGTGATTGATGCGGCTGATCCGCATCTTTCCGCCTCCAAGCGATTCGCCCCGCACCGTAAAAGAATGTCCTCCGGCACACGTGATGCGGATATCGACCGTATTCGGATGAATATCGGGATCCTCGCCCGCCTCAATAAAGCGATAAGTGATACCTCTCTGCGCCGCAATGGAAAATGCAGACGGAATCCTCCGGTCATCCGGCGCAAAACCCATCACGCCTCCAAGCAGCGCGAGGTCCGTTCCATGCCCCCTGTACGTCTGGGCAAACGAATTGTAAAGAATAAATTCCACATCTACCACAGGGCCGTCCGCCATCTGCTGCGCCAGAAGCGCAATGGAGCACGCTCCCGCCGTGTGGGAACTGGAAGGACCTACCATTTCCGGTCCAAGTACGTGAAAAGCACTGATAAATGACATAATTTCTCCCTTTCCATCCTTATTGTGCAGCCGTTTGTCTCAATATATTCTGCATGTTACATCAGCGGCGCCATGATCTTTAAGAACATGCCGGAAAGCCTGCGCGTCCATTTGTCATGGCGCACATCAAACATCGTCATAAGCTGACACTTCGGCAGCGTCATGCGGAAATCCGACTCGATGTCACAGATCTGCGGCACTCCATACAGAAACACCGCGCACTCAAAATTCAGGTACAGACTTCTGTAATCGAGATTGATCGCCCCGACGACCGCTCTTTTATTGTCGCTGACAAACACCTTTGAATGAACAAAGCCCGGTGTGTACTCATAAATATGGACGCCTGCGCCGATCAGCTTTTTATAGTACGAATGTGCAAGCGCAAACGCGTATTTTTTATCCGGTATGTGCGGCAGAATGATCTTGACGTCGATCCCGCGTCCGGCAGCATAGATGAGCGCCTGCATCATTTCATGCCCCGGCACGAGATACGGCGTCATGATGTGTACGTACTGGCTGGCGCTGTTTAGTATATCAATATAAATGCGCTCTGCGGTCCGTTCCCTGCTGAAAGGATTTGCCGCATACGGCATCACGTATCCCCCGCATTTCTGCGCCAAAGCCGCATCTTCACCCTCTTTTAAATACACTGCAAAATTGTCGAGCTTATCGTGAACGCCCCACATCCGCAAAAACATCACGGTAAAGCTCCTTACCGCCTCGCCCCGCAGCATAATAGCCGCATCTTTCCAGTGCCCGAACCGCTCTCTGCGGTTGATATATTCGTCTGCCAGATTCACACCGCCCGTAAATGCAGTATGCCCGTCGATCACAACGATCTTGCGGTGATCGCGATTGTTGTAATGCGTCGAGATCACCGGATACACAGGAGAAAACGCACGGCAGCGGATGCCCGCGCTCTTTAACTGCTCCGAAAAGTCAGACGGCAGGTTGTACAGCTCATTCATGCCGTCGTACAGCACACGCACTTCGACGCCCTCCTGTACCTTCGCCTTTAGTATCTCAAATACACTGTCCCACATATAACCTTCTGCAATAATAAAATACTCCAGAAAAATAAATTTTTTCGCCGCAGTCAGCTCCGCAAGAAGCCATTCAAACTTCTCCTCGCCGCTGCCAAAATACTTCACGCTTGTATTTCTGTAAACAGGATAACCGTCATTCTTGTAAACGTATTTTACAAGCTGCGACGTCCGCCTGCCTTCGGCAGACAGCGCGCCAAGCGCCTTTTCATCCTGCGAAAGAGCCTCCTTTGTCCGCTCGTCTATTTCCCGAAGTCTCCCTGCCAATACCCGCGTCCCCGGCTGCAGTTCAATATACAGATACAAAAGTCCTCCGAATACCGGAAAGAGCAGTACGAGCGCCGTCCATGCAAGCTGAAATACAGGGTTTTCCTCGCGGTTCATAATGATTACAAGCATCAGACAACCAAATACGATATGCCCTCCGAAAAAGACGTACACGTACTGCGCCAGAAAACGCAGTCCGACAAAGAGGAGCAGAAGCTGGATCAGCAGGATACCAAGCAGAATGCCCGTCCGTCCGAAAACAATACGCATGATCCCGCGCTTTCCTTTTTTGATCGACTGATCCCTGATCTCCTGAAGCTGAACGTCCATAGCGGCTCCTCCTTTCTGCTTTGCTTCATGTACGGCAGTATATTTCTATTCCGTGCTCATTGTATCGTATAATCCGGTCAGGTGCAAGATTGTCTGTGGATAAAAAAGATACGAAAATCCCACAGGATTGTATTGTAATCCTGTGGGATTTCCCTTGTCTGTATTCTTTATCCGCTATGCGGATACGTTTTTATTTTACTAATACCTTTACCGTAATCGTCTTGTTCACTGCCTTGTATTCTGCTGTACCCGGAGCGTAGATCTTTACTCTTACTTTGTAAGTGCCCTTCTTCGTTCCTTTCTTAACAGTGATCTTTCCGCTCTTTCCTACAGTGATTCTGCTGCTTCCGGAAAGTTTCTTATATGTAAGCTTTCCACTCGGAGCTGTCGCAGAGATCCTGAAGCTCTTCTTTGCTTTCTTAACGGACTTAGCCTTATATGTCTTTGATTTTGTTTCTTTGTTTACTTTAATCTTCTGTCCCTGCGGTTTAAGCTGCTCGATCACCTTTGCCGTACTGCTAAGCTTTGCATGACAGTCAGCACAGTAAACTACCTCATTGTAGGATCCCGGAGCTGTGTAAGTAGCCTCTTTGATAAGCTCTTTTACCGGAGCTGCTGCTTTATGAGCAAGTTTATCTGTCGTCTTCTGAGCTTTAAGAACCTCGCCGCATACCTTACAGTGACTTCCCTCTGTCAGTCCTGTCTTTGTACATGTTGCTGCTACCGCGCCGTCTGTTACCGGTGTATGAGCAAGTTTCTCTGTTACTTTCTGTGCTACGAGAACCTCATCACATACGAGACAGTGGCTTCCCTCTGTCAGTCCTGTCTTTGTACATGTTGCTGCTACTGCTGCATCTGTTACCGGTGTATGCTCGATCTTCTCGATCACATGGCTTTCACGGCTGCCTTCCTGCTCTGCGTCGCAAGCGGCACAGTAAACTACTGTCTCATAGGAACCTTCCTCTGTACATGTTGCCGGCTTCTTGTTTTCTACTACCGGATCATTCCATACGTGACCTGTCGGTTCGCTTACCATTGTCTCTCTGCTGATCTCTTTGTCACATTCCGGACAGTACACAACGATGTCATAGGAACCTTCTTCTGTACATGTCGGAGCCTTGATTACTTCTGTCGTTGTTACAGCACCTTCATGACCTGTCGGCTCTACTGCAACTGCTTCACCTTCTGCGAGCTTCTCGCCGCAGTGCTTACAGTATGTGAACCACTGAGAAAGACCTGCTTCCTCGTGTGTCGGAGCTTTGATTACTTCCAGTACCGGTTCTGCTGCCTCATGTCCTGTGGCATCGATCGGGAACTGTGTCGGTGTAGAAGCCGTTGCCGTAACGCCCTTATAAGTTACAGTTGCTACGTAATGTCCTTCTCCTGCTTCTGTACATGTCGGAGCCTTGTCTACAACAAAGCTGTTTTCATCTTTCAAATCGATCGCAAACAGAATCTTCTTCTGATGCTTGCAGCCCTCAGATGCACATTTGAAAATTGCAATACCGGATGCCGGCTCATACCATACAAACTCTACATCCTCTGCGCGGTATGTATGATCCTTATTTGCCGGAACTTTGATCGTCTTTTCTGTATCATCGATCTTTGCATTGCATGCTGTACAGTAATCTGCAACCTTATACTCGCTTGCTACTGTACAATCACCATTGAATGTGTTTGATCCCGGTACTTCCTTCTGCTCCGGTGTATGCGGTAATTTCTCGATCACATGATTTGTATCTTTTGCATCACATCTTGCACAGACAAAGTAGCCTAAGCCTGTTTCTGTACATGTCGGCTCTTTCGATACGTACTCTTCTTTCCAGTCATGACCTAATGGGCTTACAAATTCTTTGCTCTCAGCCTTTTTGTCATCGCATCTCGTACAGCAGTCCTGTGTCACCTTATAACCCATATCCTCACAGGTCGGTGCTTTCTCCTCTACAAGCTTTGTCTCATAATCGTGTCCGAGAGCGTCAAGTGTTACTGTACCCTCTGCATTCTCAGTCGTATTCTTTTCGCCGCAAACGCTGCACTCCTGATATCCAACGCCTGTTTCTGTACATGTCGGCTCTGTCACGACCTTTACTGTCTCCCATTTGTGAGCTGCCGGAATGATATCTCTGCCTAACAGACGTTCAAAGTCGCATTTTGTACAGTACTCAATTCTGTTTTTGTATCCTTCCTCCGTACAAGTCGGCTCTGTTACAATAACTTCCTTCTCCTCCAGAGTATGGGCGATCTTATCGAGCTTCTCTGTCTTTGTTACCTTTTCATAATCACAATTCTCACAATACTCAATCGTATCTTCGGAACCTTCCTCTGCACATGTCGGTTCTTTCGTGACTACGGTTTTCTCCTTCAGCTCATGATCAAGCTTCTCGATCTTCTGAGTCTCTTTTACGTTCTCATAATCACATACGGTACAGTATTCAATGATATCCTTGGAGCCTTCCTCGGCACATGTAGCCTGCTTTGTTATCTCTTCTCTTGTTTCAAGAGCATGTGGAGCTAACGGAAGTTTGTCTGCTTTCGTTTCAAAGCATCTGGAACACTCGAGCTTTCCATATCCGTGCTCTGTACATGTAGACTCCTGAATCACTTCGCCGGTCTGCTTCCAGTCATGTCCAAGTGCTTCCTCTGTCACATGCTCCGTAGCGATCACCTGGCCACAATCCCAGCAATATGTTTCTTTGTCATAGGAACCGCCCTCTGTACATGTCGGATATACGCGGTTTGCTTCTCTTACCGATGTATTCTGGTGTCCTGTAGCCTCAACTGCCTGCTCTTCCTTTGCACCACAGCCTTCATTCGTACACTTTACAAAAACAAGTCCTGCCTCTGTACATGTAGCCTTTTTCACTGTCTCGTATACTTCCCAGTTGTGTCCTGTCGCCGGAACCGCTTCTGTCTGTACATCCTGCGCGTTACATCTTTCACACGTTTTCGTTATTGTCTTTTCACCGTTCTCTGTGCAAGTCGGGTTTTTCGTAATTTCCTCTACTGCCTTGCCCCAGTTATGTCCAAGTGCTTCTCCCTCTGTCTCCGTTGTTTTGGACAGCTCTTCATAGCATCGTGTACATCTTACAACCAGATCATAAGACGCCGGACGTTCACAGTCTGCATTCTTCTCGTTTTCTTTCTGCTGCTCACCCGGATTGTGTCCAAGTGCCGGAAGCACCTCATCCTTTGTCGGACTGCCCGCCGTGTTTGCTGTATAATGCACAGATCCCTGCTCTGTACACGTAGCTTCCACTCTCTGCTCCGTTACTGTAATGTTTTGTTCGCTGATTACTTCACCGTTTTCATTTACGGTATACTCCGTATAGGTTACTTTTCCATTCGCATCGGTACCCCATACGCCCTTTATACTTGTCGCACCTTCCGCCGAAGCAACAGATGCAAAGCTGGACACTGTAAGCATAGATGCCAGTACCACTGCCAGTCCTCTTTTAAATTTTGAAATCATACTTTTCCTTCCTTTCATTCAATAACACACGTTACCCTGCCTGTGAAAAGTCTTTGTTTTGTAGGCGCGCGTGTTAAAAATAATCCCATCATACACTTCTCCTCCTCTCAGCTTTCAAAGCTTCACAATAGCATCGTATGTACTATCATTTTCGCAGAGCATCCTACTCTGCGGCGCATCCGTCTCAGGCTTACGGAAAACGGGCACTTTTCTCATGAACGACGGCGTGTTCTGACGGCGCATCGGTCCATACATTATTTAATCGTTCCATATTTTCCCGTTTTAGCCGCATGGAAGAATGAACGTAGCAGTCCAATGTAATCTTTGTGGTAGAATGGCCAAGAATCTCCGAAAGACTCTTTATTTCAAAGCCTGCTTCTATGCACCGCATAGCAAAGCTGTGACGCAGCGTATGGAAGTGAACGCCCTCCAGACCGCATTCCTTTGTATAGCGCTGTATCCTGTACTGTAATGCGCGCGGTTCGAGATACCGCTCGTGTGTACCCGTTAAAATGTACGCCTCAGAATCCTGCACCTGCCATT
>CATZPU010000007.1 GCA_958422845.1 uncultured Lachnospiraceae bacterium
CGAGAAAAAACGGCTGTTTGACCGCATGGTGCTCGGAAGCTATTCAGCGGGAGAGCTTTTGGAGCAGGGCGCGGCGCTCGAACTTGATCTGACGGCTTCTTTTTACCGCGTGCTGCGCTTTAAGCTGATCACTCCGGAGGAAAACAGAGAGTATTCAGATCTGATCGTAAAGGCGATCGAACACGTAAATGAGGCGGTCGGAAAGCTTCCGTATGTAATCGTGTTTGACCTTGGTTCAGAGGGGTGGATCTTTTTGCTGAAAGGGGAATCGCAGGAGCAGATGGAAGAGGAGACGAGGGAGCTGGAGGAGCATTTGCGGCAGACGATCTCTGTATTTTCACAGCTTCATTATTTTGGCGGCATCGGACAGACGGTGCAGCGGCTGCGCGATATGAATGTTTCCCATCAAAGCGCGAGTAAGGCGTTTGCAGGACGCTTTTTTGAGCAGCATGACTGTTTTATCAGCGCGGAAGATATTGCGGGACTGGCAAAGAACGCCGGAACGGATATGAGCCTGCGGTCTGTGGATGCTTCAAATATCAACCGGAATCTGGTGGAAAACTTCCTAAAAAGCGGCGTTGAGGAGGAGGTCGGAGATTTCGTCGAAGAGTATTTCAGTAATGTCGGCAAGGAGAATTACCGCTCGACGATGTTCTGTCATTATCTGATCGTCGATATGAACCTGTGCGCCTGCCAGTTTTTGGAAAGTCTTGGAATCGACTCCGGACAGCTTTCCGCCGAGAGCAGTGAGGTAGACCGCTTCTCTTATTACGCAAATTCGACGAAGGGTATGATGGATTACGCGAAGCAGCTGTTTGCCGAAACGATCCGGCTGCGCGACCGTTCTGCGCGCAGCAAGTATCAGGACATTATCGAGACGGCGAAGGAGTATGCGGCGCAGAATTTCCAGAATAACGAATTTTCTATGAATCAGGCAGCGGCGATGGTCAATATCAGTCCGAGCTATTTCAGCACGCTGTTTCGGCAGGAGACGGGGACGACATTTGTGGAGTATCTGACGCAGCTTCGGCTCGATAAGGCAAAGGAGCTTCTGATGTGTACCGATATGCGCAGCTCGGAGATCGGGTATCAGGTCGGATATAAGGACCCGCATTACTTTTCCTACATATTCAAAAAGACCTGCGGCTGTACGCCGAAGGAATACCGTTCGAGAAAGACAGAGGTACTGTCATGAAATTTCTGAAGAAGAATTCCTTAAGCCGCAAAATGAACCTGCTCGCGGCAATGGTAATGGTGCCGCTGACGCTTCTGATCCTGTACCTGCTTATCAATCTGATCAATTTCAGTACGGCGTACAATCAGAGCGTGAAAAATATCACGGCGATCAAGGATTATACGCTGAATTTCAAGACAGACCTTGACTACAGTGTGTACCGCGCCGTAAGTGATAATCTCAGAGTGGATGATCTTGCGGAGTACGCGAAAACGAGCAATGTGGATTCGGCGCAGGTACGCGATCCGTACCAGATGATCAACGAGCTGCGCAACGCAGTGAATCGTCAGGAATGTTCCCAGACAGAAAGCGCCGATCTGATGCGGCGCGTCAGCAAGAGTCTGGGCTGGCTGGAGCGGATCGTTCAGAAAATTGATGAAAATATCAAGGAGGGCGGACATTACGCGGACAACATCGATTTGCTCGATAAGGATATCCGAAGCTCTACGCAGCTGATTCAGGATAATCTTCAGGCGTATACGTACTATGAGGCGGTCAGCCTGGAGCATATCCGGTCGCATTTGGAAAAGCGGGCAAGCAATACGCTGCTGCTGTGCATGGGGATACTTTTCGTGATCCTCGCTGTGGATCTGGTTTTGACGAGAAGGATCACGCGAAGCGTCACGCAGCCGATTCGGGAGCTGTGTACGGCGACGAGACAGGTTGCAAAAGGAAATTTTTCTCCGGCGGAGATCGAGTCGGGCGATGAGATACAGGTATTGACAAACAGCTTCAATGATATGACAGGCGAGATACAGTATCTGATCGAGAATATTAAAAAGGAGCAGAAGAATCTGCGGGATACGGAGCTTAAGCTGCTTCAGGCGCAGATCAACCCGCATTTTCTGTATAATACGCTTGACGCTATCGTGTGGATGGCAGAGGGCGGACAGGATGCGGAGGTCGTCTCGATGGTAACGGCGCTGTCCGAATTTTTCCGCACAACGCTTTCCGAGGGAAAGGATTATATCACGATCCGCGAGGAGGAGTCGCATATCCGAAGCTATCTGGAAATACAGGAATTTCGATATGCGGATATTCTGGAGTATGAGATCAAGATCGATCCGTTGCTCTATAATTACGGTATTTTAAAGCTGACATTACAGCCTCTCGTAGAAAATGCGCTGTACCACGGGATCAAAAATAAGCGAGGAAAGGGTAAGATCACAGTCAGCGGACGCGGGGAAGGCGGCGATATTATTTTTGAGGTGTGCGACAACGGAATCGGTATGGACGAGGAGGAACTGTCGCGGCTGAACCGTACATTAAAGGGGGAAGAGCCTCATGACCGCGGGTTTGGGCTTGGAAACGTCAATGAGCGTATCCGTCTGAATTATGGTTCGGAGTATGGCATCACTTTTCAAAGCGTAAAGGGGGAGGGAACAGTGGCGACAGTCCGCATCCCGAAAAAAAACATACCTTTTCCGCAAAATAATGAACAAAAAAATTCTTGACACGAAAAAAACGAAAAATATATAACAAATTGCCTGCTTTTCTCTGTTTCTTTTCGGAATAATTGTTGTTAGAATACAATCACAACAAGCGAGGACGAAGGTCCTGCTCGAGAAGAAGGAGGAAAAGCAATGAATAAGAAAATCGTATCCGTATTAGCAGTATCTGCAATGGCAGTTTCCGCACTGGGAATGGGCGTTTCCGCAGAGGAGGATCTGATCACAGTCGGTTATGCACAGGTTGGCGCTGAGTCTGACTGGAGAACAGCAAACACAGAGTCTTTCAAGTCTACATTCGTAGAGGAGAACGGCTACAAGCTGATCTTTGACGACGCACAGCAGAAACAGGAGAATCAGATCAAAGCGATCAGAAGCTTTATCCAGCAGGAAGTAGACTACATCGTAGTTGCTCCGGTAGTTGAGACAGGTTGGGAGACAGTTCTTCAGGAAGCAGCTGACGCAGGTATTCCGGTTATCCTTTCTGACCGTATGATGGATCTTGCAGACGAAGATCTGTATACATGCTGGGTTGGCGGCGACTTCGTAAAAGAGGGTGAGACATGCGGCGACTGGCTGGCAGCTTACCTTGAGGAGCAGGGACGCGGCGAAGAAGAGATCAATATCGTAACGATTCAGGGTACGATCGGTGCATCTGCTCAGATCGGACGTACAGAAGGATTTGCTAACAAACTTGCTGAGCATGAGAACTGGAAGATGCTCGACATGCAGTCCGGTGAGTTTACACAGGCAAAAGGACAGGAAGTTATGGAGTCCTTCCTGAAATCCTATGATGATATCGATGTAGTTATCTGCGAGAACGACAACGAGGCATTTGGTGCGATCGACGCTATCAAGGCTGCCGGCAAGACATGCGGACCGGAGGGCGACATCATCGTTGTTTCCTTCGACTCTGTAAAAGCTGCATTTGACGCTATGATCGCAGGCGATCTCAATGCTACATTTGAGTGCAACCCGCTGCACGGACCGCGTGTTGCTGAGATCATCGAGAAGCTTGAGGCAGGCGAAGAAGTTGAGAAGATCCAGTACGTAGACGAGGCTTACTTCGATACAACAATGGACCTTGAGACAATCCTGAAGGATCGTGCATACTAATCAGCAAACCAGTAAATATTTGAACTAACTAGTGAACCAGTGGGGGCCGGAGCGCCAAAAGGCTTCCGGCTCCCACACTTTTTGAGAAGCGGTCCGAAATGGTATCGCAGGAGACGGACAGTCAGAGCGGATCGGTCTGCATAAGACTGTAAAATCAGGAAAGAGAGGTGGCTTCATGGAGCAGGGTGTTGTGCTCACAATGAGACATATCAGCAAGAACTTCCCGGGCGTAAAGGCATTGCAGAACGTAGACTTTACGCTGCGCAAGGGTGAGATCCATGCGCTTATGGGAGAGAACGGAGCCGGAAAATCAACTTTGATCAAAGTATTGACCGGTGTGGAGGAATTTGAGACTGGTGAGATCATGATCGACGGAAGCAATACGGCGATCATCAACCGTTCCCCGCAGGAAGCACAGTCAAACGGTATCAGTACCGTATATCAGGAGGTAAACCTCTGCCCGAATCTTTCGGTGGCGGAGAACCTGTTTATCGGCCGCGAGCCGAAGAAGGCAGGCATGATCGACTGGGGAACCATGAAAAAGAAATCAAGAGAGCTTCTGGAAAGCCTTGATATACATATTGATGTAACTGCTGCGGTAGAAAATTATTCTATCGCGATCCAGCAGATGCTGGCGATCGCGCGTGCCGTGGATATGTCGGCTAAGGTATTGATCCTTGACGAGCCGACGTCTTCGCTTGACGACGGCGAGGTAGAAAAGCTGTTTACGCTGATGCGCCGCCTGAGATCACAGGGCGTAGGCATCATTTTTGTTACGCATTTCCTTGAACAGGTATACGCAGTCTGCGATCGAATCACGGTTCTTAGAAACGGTACGCTCGTAGGCGAGTACAAGGTAGAGGAGCTTCCGAGAGTGCAGCTTGTCGCAAAGATGATGGGTAAGGACTTTGACGATCTGGCTGCGATCAAGAAAGAGGGCGGAAGCGAGAAAGCAAAAGGCGAGTGCGTGATCTCTGCAAAGGGACTCGGACACAAGGGTACGATCCGTCCGTTCAACCTCGATATCCACAAGGGAGAGGTCATCGGTCTTACCGGACTGCTCGGTTCAGGACGTTCAGAGCTTGCAAGAAGCATCTACGGTGCGGATAAGGCAGATTCGGGAGAGCTTTTCGTCAAAGGAAAGAAACTGCTCGTTGGAGCGCCGCTTGACGCGATGATGGCAGGAATGGCTTATCTTCCGGAAAACAGAAAAGAAGAAGGTATTATTGCCGACCTTTCCGTCCGTGAAAATATTATTATCGCGCTTCAGGCAAAACGCGGCATGTTCCACCTTTTAAGCCGCAAGGAGCAGGAGGAGTTCACAGATAAGTATATCGATATTCTTCAGATCAAGACGGCTGACCGCGAGACGCCGATCAAGCAGCTCTCCGGCGGTAATCAGCAGAAGGTGATCCTCGGAAGATGGCTTTTGACGGAGCCGGATTTCCTGATCCTCGACGAGCCGACAAGAGGTATCGACATCGGAACAAAGACAGAGATACAAAAGCTTGTGTTACAGCTTGCAGAGCAGGGCATGGCGGTCATGTTTATTTCATCTGAGATAGAGGAAATGATCCGTACATGCAGCAGAATGGCGGTACTGCGCGATGGTGCGAAAGTCGGAGAGCTTGAAGAGTCCGAGCTTGACCAGAGCTCTATCATGAAAGCAATCGCAGGAGGTGGAAACTGATGGATAAAGTGAAAAATCTTACTTCAAAAAGACTGTTTATGCCGATCTTCTGCCTGATCCTGATGCTGATCGCGGCAGTGATAGCAAGTCCCGATTTCTTTAAGATCGGCGTGCAAAACGGCGTACTCTACGGTCGTATCATCGACGTGATCAACAGGGGCAGCGAGGTCGTTATCCTTGCGGTAGGTATGACGCTCGTTGTATCAGCCTCTGCCGGAACAGATATTTCCGTAGGCGCAGTGATGGCGGTAGTGGCAGCCGTTACGTGTTCCTTCGTGGCAGGCGGACAGCAGAGTGTGAATGAGTATGTCAACAATCCGCTCCTCGGAGCTCTGCTTGGTATTCTTGTGGGCGTTCTGTGCGGATGCTTCAACGGTTTTCTCGTAGCGAAGCTGAAAATTCAGCCGATGGTAGCGACGCTGATCCTCTTTACGGCAGGACGCGGTATCGCGCAGCTTCTGACAAATGGTCAGATCACCTACGTGCGTGTGGACAGCTTTAAGATGCTCGGCGCAAGTATTCCGGGTGTGCCGATCCCGACGGCGATCTTTGTGACGATCATTATGGTAGTGCTGACGATGATCCTTCTGAAAAAGACGGCTCTCGGTATGTACATCGAGGCAGTAGGTATCAATGCGAAGGCTTCCAGACTCGTAGGTCTTAAGTCTACGCTGATCATTTTTCTTGCATACGCATTCAGCGGCTTCTGCGCAAGCATCGCGGGACTGATCAGCTCCTCCCGTATCTACTCCGCAGACGCGAACAATATCGGTCTGAACCTTGAGCTTGACGCGATCCTTGCGGTAGCGCTCGGCGGCAACTCACTGGCAGGCGGAAAATTCTCCCTGCTCGGTTCTGTGATCGGCGCATATACGATCCAGACACTGACAACGACGCTGTATGCGATCTCCGTAAGCTCTGACCAGATTCCGGTATACAAGGCGATCGTAGTCGTGATCATCGTATCACTTCAGTCACCGGAGCTTGGAAAGATGATCCGTCGTCTGAAAGCAAAATCTTCTGCATCTGCAGGGAAAGGAGCGGCATGATGAAAAAACAAGGACGTAAGCTTGACGGCAATTCATTTTTGCTGGTTATCACTATAGCGCTGTTCGTAGTCATGTATATCGCGGGAATCGTGATGTTCGGTGAGCAAGGCTTTTCAAAGACACAGAACTTCCTGAACCTGTTTATCTCAAATGCCGGTCTGATCGTAATCGCTACCGGTATGACGATCGTTATGATCACAGGCGGAATCGATATTTCCGTAGGTTCTGTTGTAGCTATGGTCTGCATGATCCTCGCATGGACGATGGAGATGGCAGGCTGGGGCGCCATTCAGGCGACGATCTTCGTGCTGGCGATCGGCATCGTATTCGGCTTTGTACAGGGATGGCTCGTAGCATATCTGAAGATACAGCCGTTCATCGTGACGCTGGCAGGTATGTTCTTTGCCAGAGGTATGACAGCCGTGATAAGCAAAGACATGATCAGTATTAAAAACGAAATGTTCCTTTCATGGGCGCAGTGCAAGCTGTACCTTCCGTTCGGCGGTTATGTAAATAAGAAAGGAATGCTGATCCAGCCGTACATTTATCCGAGCGTGATCATTGCTCTCGTGGTACTTGTAATTATCTTTATCGTACTGAAATATACGAAGTTCGGACGCAGCATCTACGCGATCGGCGGAAATGAGCAGTCTGCTCTTATGATGGGACTCAATGTCAAGAAAACAAAGCTCAAGGCATATGTGCTTGAGGGCTTCCTTGCAAGTCTCGGTGGTTTCCTGTTCTGCTTAAATACGTGCTCAGGTTTCGTAGAGCAGGCGAAGGGTCTTGAAATGGATGCGATCGCTTCCTCCGTCATCGGCGGTACGCTTCTGACAGGCGGTGTCGGCAATGTCTTCGGAAGCCTCTTCGGCGTACTGATAAAGGGTACGATCGAGGCGTTCATCACCTTCCAGGGAACGCTGTCCTCCTGGTGGACACGTATCACGATCGCAGCAATGCTCTGCTTCTTCATCGTACTCCAGAGTATCTTTGCAGCGGCAAAAGAGAAAAATAAGAAATAATGATATAGCGGATACGCGAAAATATAAATGCCTCAGAGCGGACACCTTGCAGGTGCTTCCTCTGGGGCATTTTAAGGCTTTATCCATTGGAAATATCAGCTTTGCGTTTTTTCTTTGAATCGATACGGATATGACGCGGATAAACATTTTTAAATCTATATACGCTCAGGACGATTCCTATCAGAGCATAGGAAACAACAATATTCCCGCCTCCAGCAGAGAGGAACGGAAGCGAGGTAGCGGTCGGCGGAATCGCCCCTGTATTTACCAGTACATTCAGAATAAGGCTTACGACTAAAATCATTCCGCAGCCGAATCCGGTCATCATACCAAGCTGGTTTTTCAGTTTTTTGGAAAGTCCAAAAATGTAAAACACGATTGCCGCAAAAATACAACAGATCGCGATCCCTGCCAACAGCCCATAGGACGATGACAAATAAGTCAGCAAATAATCAGAATTGATACCTCCTATTTTTCCTGCGACATCCGTACCGCTGCTTCCGACAAGTTTTAGATTCGACATACACTCCCTTATGGCGCTTGTCAGATAATAAGTCTTGCCGCTATTGTTAAAAAAGACTTTGAGCAATGCCAGACCGATGATCGGAAACACTCCGAATATTCCCCATAAAGTCATAATTGCCGCTTTTTTACGTACCTTGAACCACCCCTTTATGAGGGCGATCGTCACCATCACGAGCATGGATACTAACAGGATACAGGCTGTCGTCAGTGCGGGCATAAGGAAAACGAATAACACGGGTAAAAGCATCCACACGATTGATAAGCACAGCTCCTTATATCCTTTCCCGTAGTATTTGTACAGTATGCCGCCGTAAACCGGAACATACAGGAGAATCAGGGATCTTGCCGGAATAAAAATTCCGCCAATAGAAATCCAATACATTGCACCGTTTATCGGCGGTCCGATCCATAATGTAAGCGCGCACAATAAAATAAGAAGGACTGCAATGACTCTTGCGTATCTCGCAAGAAAGGTATAATCGATCCAGTATAAGGCTATCATAACAAGCAGCCCGAGGAGCACATATTTTATATAACTGATCGGGGAATACACAATCCCGTCATATGATGCAGCATCAGCATTCAGGTGACGGTATATCAGAATATGGATAAGTGCTCCGAGGATACTGATGACTCCAACGAGCAAAACCATTTTCCATGCGATCTGCGGTCTGTGTACTTTATCTAACATGATTCCTGTTTCGATCGGATCGCCCATATCCCGTATTGCCGAATCGATCGCTGCTTCTTCCTCCATCCCGCAGGAAATATTATCGCGGATCTGATCTTCCAGATGATCCCGCAGTTCCTTTTCTACATAGGGATGGGCTTTTTTGCATCTGATCTGCTCTAATACATTCTTCAAATATTCTTCCATATCCTACACCTCCATTGCCAGCACCCGAGTAACTGCCGAAGTGTATTCCTGCCATTCCTCTGTTTTTTTCTGAAGAACTCCCCTTCCGGCATTTGTTATGGAATAGTATTTTCGTGTTTTCCCAAGAACAGACTGCTCATAGACAGAGAGAAGGCCTTTCTCCTCCATGCTATGGAGCAGGGGATATAAGGTGCCTGCCTTTAACTCAAAAACATTTTGGGATTTTTGGCGCAAGGTATCGATCATCTCGTATCCATACATATCTTTTTCTGATAGCAGTCTTAAGATTAACATTGGCATACTGCCGGAAAGAAATGATTTTTCAACAGCCATAGTGAAGCCTCCCTTCTTATATAGACAACCTTTATATCGGTTATCTATATAATATATCGATAATCTATGTATGTCAAGAAAATAATTATAGGGATTTTTGCCAAGTGTGCATGTGTGATAATATAAAATGAGTTATTATCCTAATTTCTTGAGTTCTAAGTAGAAATCGGTTAAAATAAGGCGTGGAAAGCAGGTGAGCAAGCATTGTCTAAAACATTTTTGTGGATAGAAGACCGGAAAGGAAAAGCAAGCTATACGTTTTGGGACAGCTTTATGAAACAACTTTGTCCTGAGATGATAGTGGAAAGTAAAAAGAATAACAGTGAGCTGGTGAAGGCTGTTAAAGCGTTGCACGATACAGAGAATAAGTATATCATTGTTTTTGATAATTCTTTTGATAATTTACAGATTATAATGGAACAAAAAAGATTAAAGCAGTATGTGGATGCGCGGACTAATGTATTTCTGCTGGATATTATCTGCTTTGAGTATATTCTTTTGGAATTTAAGGAATTGTTAGACTGGATTTATGCGCCAAACGATGAGTTTTTAAAGAAAAGAGCCAGTGCAATAGCAGCAAGAAATAAACTTATAGCATCTATTCGGGATGGTGATTTTAATTATAAAGAAATTCAGGAAATTTCAGAGTATGACTCTCATGTTGAAGCGCATAATATAGAACAATTTGTTGCAAAGCTGCTCTTTGATTTGACAAGAAATACAGGATTTGAAGTTTCAAAAGGGAGATTGGGAGAGTGTTGGACGAAAACCTGCTGCGAATGGAGAGAGCGCAGGAACGATGATATATGCGGCTTGGATGATAACAGGTTATCGGCATTTGATAAAATGAAAAATATTTATGAAGGAAGTTCTTTGAAAGAACAGTTTTTAAAAATCGGCGCGGAGGTATCGGAATGATTACAATTTTCAAGAATAGAAAAGATATACCTCAGAATAAAGAATATATAGAATTAAATGATATATTCTTTAATCAAAATACAGCGAGAAAGTTGGATGAGAGGGCAGAACAGTTTATTGAGCGTATAGATGCTTCAAAACTTCTTAGCAAATATAGAATTCGTTCTAGATTCGATGATATTATACTGAATACCGATCAGCTCTCGACAGGATGCAAAACAGTATTAAATGTGTTTTATTATCCGGACAAAGTATTTTGTTTAAAGGAATGTGGAAATAATGCGTTAGAAGTATTGTATAATTTTGAAAAAGGGTCTGTTTATAGCGAATATGCGATGATTCCTTTTGATATTGACAAAGTTGCAGTTTGGACTTCAGGCGGGATCAGAGTAATTGATGATTATGAGGAATTAAAGGAGTGGTGGAAGAATGAAGAGTAGACCGATTGTTATGGAGCATTTCACCACAGTACACACGTCTTTTGTAATAAATTTTACATTCACAAATAACATAACAATTTTAATGGGAGATTCAGGAACAGGAAAGACGGCAGCTTTTTCTTTTATAAAAGAGTGTATGGCAATGAATTCGAAAATTTTTTGTCTGGATTATTTTGATTATCAGAAAAATGTAAAAGAAATGATTTGCGAGGCAAAAGGAAAACTGATCGTGATTGATAATGCAGATATTTTGTTGGATGATGATACAAGGAAATACATTTCACAAGATAATAAAAATCAGTATCTGATTATCGGAAGAAATCCGAGAAATTTGTTTGCAACGAAGGAGAATCTTTTTGAGCTGGTAAGCAAAAAAATAGGGGAACAGACGGAATTTCGGATTCAGGAGTATCTATAGTATTGTGGTAAAAGTTTCAAGGATACGCACGGATGCAAGCGGTATGCAATTGCTTCGCGATATGCATAAAGCGCGGCAAAAGTGTGCGGAGCACACTTTTGTTTCAGAAAAATATAGTTAGTAGATATGCGGCGCTTCAAATGTCTCATTGTAATTAAGCTCTCCTGAGTAAATGTCGGTAATGACGCCGCCCTCCCACTGGAAGTCGAGATAACGGTAGATCACATCGTGTCTGCGCAGGTAGGAGCGTGAGCTGATAAGTTCCGGAAGTTCAGATAATTCGATGTTATTTTCACGGCAAAAATCACCCTCTGAAATCGGTTCACCGTCAATGAATAAGGTCGCGATCAGTGTGGAGATTCGCTTCTCATAGGGGATCTCATCGATGGACATTACGAGGTAGCCGGAGGGCTGGTCGCTGTAAGCGGCCTGAACCTCATAGGCGCTGTACGCGTCTATAAATGCCTCTTTGGAGTCTCCGGGGCTGATCCCGTCGTTCGTAGTCTCACCGTCCATGACAAACAGGGCGGCAGGGGCTATTTTTATTTGATTTTTCTGACAACCTGACAAAAATATAAGCGATGAAAGTATTAGAAATAGTAATTTTTTCATATAATATGAAGTCCTCTCACTTGTCCTCCCTATAAATTAACATAGAATCAAAAAAGAATCCAGCGAGAAATTATGCGCTTTTTGTGAAACGTTTCTAAAAGAAATGTAAAACGCCATAAATAAATCTTAATTTTTTGGGAAGATAGTTGACTTTTGCCATGTTTTAGATTACTCTGTCAAATGAATTTTACTGAATTTTACATATATAAAGCCTGCATTAGGGGAGACGCGGGCGCGGGGGTATGGATCATGATGAAAATGAGATCAAGACGGAATGAAAAGAAGATAAAGAAAGAAAAAATACAGAAGCAGCCGGGCAGACTTGTGACGATATTGAATAAATATTCTCTGCTATTTCACGCGCTGCTTTCCTGTGGCGTATGCTTCCTGATCGAGTGGATTTCAAGACATTCGTTCCTTGACGCGTGCTCTTTTGTGGTGGATCGGAATCTTGTGTTCCTCTACAATTCACTGATCGTATTTTCTTCGCTGATGCTGGTATACATGGTCAGGAGAAGGGCAGTGACGCGGACGCTCATCTGTGCGTTCTGGATTTTCCTCGGAACGATCAACGGCTGTATTCTTGCAAAGCGTGTTTCACCGTTCAGCTTTACGGATATTAAGATGGTCGGCGACCTGTTTACGATGGAGAGCAATTACTTTTCCGATAAGGAAGCGATGCTCGTGATCGGCGGTGTGTCGCTTGTGGTATTGCTGCTTGTTGTTTTCTGGTTTAAGGGACCGAAGTTTCAGGGCAAGATGAATCACATGCTGAGTCTTGCAATGATCGGTGCAGTCGTAATGATGCTTCCGAATGTGACGAATGCGGCAGTGAGCAACAACATTCTGACTTCTTATTTTGAGAATCTGGCACAGGGATATAAGGATTACGGATTTGTCTACAGCTTTTCTTCCAGCGTACTTGACCGCGGAATGAGCGCGCCGGAAGAATATTCAGAAGAATCTGTTGAGGCAGTGATGGCGAAGTTAAACGGCGCAGACAGTGTGACGAACGCTTCTGCAGACGGGCAGGATGCACTGAAAACAGATGCTTCGGCAGAAGATCAGGCGTCGCTTACGGTGAACGGTCACGTACTGACGGGCGCTTCCGAGAACACGGAAAAGACAGAAACAGACGCTAAGACGGCGCCGGAGACGCAGTCGGATGGCGAAGCGGCAGCCACACAGTCAGATGGCGAAGCAATAAACGCGCAGACGGATGGCGAAGCGGCAAATGCGCAGCAGGAAAGTGAAACAGGAAAGATGCAGCCGGAGCGTGTGGGAGATGCAGGGCAGCAGTCGGAAGAATCGGATATTGCAGCAGAGGAAAAGATTCCGGAGAAGACAGAGGGAGTGGATGGAGAGTATCCCAATATTATCTGTGTCCTTCTGGAATCTTTTGTTGATCCGGGGCTTATTAAGTTTCTTGAGACAAGCGAGGACCCGATCCCGAATTTCCACTATCTGTATGATAATTTTACATCGGGATATCTGGAAGTTCCCGTGGTCGGAGCCGGCACGGCGAATACAGAGTTTGAGATACTGACCGGTATGGGAATGCAGTTTTTCGGACTCGGCGAGTATCCGTACAAGACGATTCTCAAAAAGACGAATTGCGAGAGTATTGCCGCCGATCTAAAGACGCTTGGCTACGGCGCGCATGCAGTCCACAATAACGGCGGAAACTTCTACAGCCGCAAAAATGCCTTCTCCATGATGGGATTTGATACGTTTACAAGCAAAGAACTGATGGATATTCATGATTATACACCGCTTGGAACGTGGCCGACAGATGATATTCTGATCAAAGAGGTGGAGAAGTCCCTTGATTATACGCCTGATAAACCGGATTTTGTGTATACGATCACGGTAGAGGCGCACGGCGATTACCCGCATGAAGCAGTGATCACCAATCCCGACATCGTGGTGACAGGACCGGAGGACGAAGGGTGGAGATACGCGTGGGAATATTACGTGAATCAGCTTCACGAGGTAGATGAGTTTATCGGAAAGCTGATCGAGATGCTCTCAGAGAGGAACGAAAAGACGATGGTAGTCATGTTCGGCGATCATCTTCCGACCATGGGACTGACGGAGGAGGACATGACGACAGGCAGTCTGTTCAAGACGCAGTATGTGACATGGAACAACTTTGGCATGGAAAAAGAGGACAAAGACATGACCTCTTATCAGCTTCTCGCCGATATGACAGATGATCTCGGAATTCATAACGGCACGATGTTTACGTTCCACCAGAAGCGTGATTCGTACATTACGGACGAAGAGTATCAGAAGGATATGGAGCTTTTGCAGTATGATATTCTCTACGGCGAGCATTACGTATATAATGGCGGCGATCCTTATCCGGCAAGCGACATCGTGATGGGAACGCAAGATGTGACGATCCGCAAGATCGAGGAAAAATTAAATTACTATTATATATGGGGCAATAATTACACGAAGTGGAGCAAGGTTTTCGTGGATGGAGAAAAGCTGAAAACGAAGTACGTGACGCCGCGGCTTTTAATGGTTAAAAAGGATCTGATCGAGCCGGGTTTCCATAAGATCGTCGTCAATCAGATGGGTTCCTCCGATACGATTTTTAGAAGCTCCAACACGAAGCTTTATACAGTCAAGCCGCAGGAGCCTGAGACGTAAGGCGCATTCGACAGAGGGAGATACAGGTATGAAATTTACGAAGATGCAGGGCATCGGCAATGATTACGTTTATGTGAATTGTTTTAAGGAGCAGGTGGACGATCCGCAGGAGCTTGCAAAAAAGGTGAGCGACAGACATTTCGGCGTGGGTTCGGACGGGCTGATCCTCATTAAACCCTCCAAAATCGCTGATTTTGAGATGGATATGTACAATGCAGACGGTTCGCGCGGAGCTATGTGCGGCAACGGTATCCGGTGTGTGGCGAAGTACGTGTATGATTACGGACTGACGCAGAAAACACAGATCAGCGTAGCTACAGGCAGTGGGATCAAATACCTCGACCTGACGGTAGAAAACGGAAAGGTATCTCTCGTAAAGGTAGATATGGGAAGTCCGATCCTCGAAGCAGAGAAGATTCCCGCGGACGCTTCGCAGTTTGAAGGAAGTCAGGCTGCTGATCCGAATGACAGCGGCGATGCAGCTGGGAAAACAGTGCCGGACGGGGCGCTGATCTCGCAGAAGCTGCGCGTACTGGAAAAGGAGTATGAGGTTACGTGTGTCTCGATGGGAAATCCCCACTGTGTCGTCTGTGTGGACGATGTGGACGGACTGAAGATCGAGCAGATCGGTCCGCATTTTGAAAGCCATCCGGCGTTTCTTGATCGTGTAAACACGGAATTTATCCGGGTGATCGACCGCAGGACTGTGCAGATGCGCGTATGGGAGCGCGGCTCCGGCGAGACGTGGGCGTGCGGTACGGGCGCATGCGCCGTAGCAGTGGCGTGCATTCTCAATGGATGGACAGAAGATGAGGTGACAGTAAAGCTTCGCGGCGGCGATCTGACGATCTTCTGGGACAGACAGAAGGGAACCGTCTATATGACAGGTCCGGCAGTGGCTGTGTTTGACGGGGAGCTTTTTCTCGCGTAATACAAATAAAAAGGGGATGTTGCAAAATACATCCGGCGGTACCCTTTCGGGTGATTTTCCTCCGAAAACTAGGATTTTTTCTGCGGAAAACACACCGAAAATCCACCGGAATCAATATTTTGCGACACCCCCTTTTATGTATGTACAAAGCGCCCTTTGGTTCTGCGGACAGTTACAGAAGCATGATCCCGTGGAGCGCCGCCTCTTTTCGGATCTCCGGCGGCCAGATCGAGCACTGCACCTCTCCGATATGTGCCTTTCGCAGATAGAACATACAGATACGCGACTGACCGATACCGCCGCCGATCGTATACGGCAGTTCGCGGTCGAGGATCGCCTTCTGGAACGGAAGTTCGGCGCGTTCTACGCAGTCAGCCATGCGGAGCTGATGCATCAGAGCCATTTCGTCTACGCGGATCCCCATAGAGGAAAGCTCCAGTGCGATGTCGAGCACAGGATAATATACGAGGATATCTGCGTTGAGGCTCCAGTCGTCATAGTCCGGAGCGCGTCCGTCGTGCCTTTCTCCGGAGGCAAGCGGCGCACCGATCTGCATGATGCAGACAGCGCCCTTTGCTTTCGTGATCTTGTACTCGCGTTCCTTCGGCGTATATCTTGGGTACATATCCTCAAGTTCCTGCGAAGTAATAAAGAAGATTTCCTTCGGGAGCACTTCTCCGATATAATCGTACTGGATAGACATGTAAACTTCCGTCTTTTTCAGCGCCTTATATACGGAACGGACCACCTTTTTCAACGTGTCCAGAGTTCTCTCATTTTTGCTGATGACTTTTTCCCAGTCCCACTGGTCGACGTAGATAGAGTGGATATTGTCTGTATCTTCATCGCGGCGGATCGCATTCATATCGGTATACAGTCCTTCGCCGTGGGAAAAGCCGTATTCTTTCAGCGCATAGCGCTTCCATTTGGCGAGCGAGTGGACGATCTCAGCCTCTGCATCGTCCTGCTCTTTGATGCCGAATTTTACAGGGCGTTCTACTCCGTTTAAGTTATCGTTAAGTCCTGAAGCCGGATCAACGAACAGAGGCGAAGAAACGCGCAGCAAATTGAGCTGCGAAGCGAGCGTCTGCTGAAAAAAGTCCTTGACTGTCTTAATAGCGATCTGTGTGTCATAAAGGGAAAGGGCAGATTCATACCCTTCCGGTATGATCAGATGGTCCATTTCATAAATCCTCCCGTATCATTTTAATTATAAATACTGATTATACCAGAATGAAACCAAGATACAACCATAAATTTTGAGAAATCCGCGCAAAAATTCTTTACCGGACTGTGAAAACTGTGTTAGGATTATGAAAGAGAGCGATATAGCTGTCAAAAGTAAGACAGACGGAGGCTGATATGGCGAGGTGCACACTATGCGGCGGAAAGCTTGCAGACGGCAGATGTACGGAATGCGGGCTTGATAATAGAAAAAATGACAAAAGATATCGTCTGAACGTCCACAATGAAAATGAGATGCATTTTCACAGCGGAACGTGCGAGGATCATCTGAATAAGGAAAGCTCCGGCGCTTTTGGAGAGGCTTACAGCGCGGATAAAAAGAAGCTCACAAAGAAGCAAAAGGAACGACGCGGAGCGGGGACAGTAAAAAAGAAGCCTAAGTTTGCAAGACTGCTGACGGTGA